>JAJRXV010000267.1 GCA_024276115.1 Deltaproteobacteria bacterium | reverse complement strand
GAAGGTGCTGTGGCTTCTCATCGTCCCCCGCCTCGCTGTCGGCGTCGGTTGAGCCCATCAGGAACCAGCCGCCGGGGACTAACACAAGCTCGCTACCGTCCTTTTCGTTTACTGTGTACCACTTTGGTTGCTCTGGCATTGGTTCTCCTTTTACTACAATTCTATGTTTGGTACGTCCCCAAACGTCTGTACCTTTATCTGTTCTTTAATAGCTGACGCTTTTTCAGAGAATGACGCCGATTTCGCTCTTCCCTGCTCGAGCCACTCTCGCAGTCTCTGTATGTTTTGTCCCTGGCTCTGGCTGATCGGCACTATCTCTTTTAGAGCTACGCAAATATCATCTGTAGTGAACTCCCTGCCATTATCATTAAAGCCGATAAGCAGCGAATCAGTGACCGCCTGCTCTATCTCTGCGCCGACATATCCTTCAGACGCTTTCGCGAGTCTGTCAAGATCATACGCGTCTATTACCGGTCGTCTCTTTTGCAGGTGTACTTTGAATATTTCCTTGCGTTCGCTAAATGTCGGGAGGTCAACGAAAAATACCGCGTCAAACCTTCCCGCGCGTGAGAATTCTGGTGGGATATGCTCGATATTGTTCGCGGTGCATACAACGAATACCGGCTTCTTCTTTTCGACCATCCATGAGAGCAGCGTACCAAAGACACGTGTGCTTGTGCCCGAATCGCCGCCGCTGCCTGATAGCCCTTTTTCCACCTCGTCGATCCATAAGACGCATGGGCTGACGGTTTCGGCGAGCCTTAGCGCACGCCTGATGTTCTCCTCACTCTGCCCGACGAGGCTACCGAATATAGCGCCCATATCGAGGTTTATGAGCGGCATCCTCCAGAGTCCGGCGACGACTTTCGCCGTGAGGCTTTTTCCTGTGCCGGGTATACCTGTGAGCAAAAGCCCCTTGGGCGGTTTAAGCCCGTATTCTGCCGCTTCTTTCGAGAAGCACGTCTCACGCGAGCGCACCCACTCTTTGAGGACATCGAGGCCGCCGACCTCGTTCATCGTCTCTGTGACAGAATAAAACTCCAGCGCGCCGCTCTCACGGATGATCGTCTTCTTATCGCGCGTGACCAGATCTATGTCACTCTCATCGAGGCTCCCCTTCTTGACGATAGCCTTCGCGAAGACGCGCTGCGCCTGATTCGCGGTAAGCCCCAACGCGCTGTGGATGAGCCGGTCTTTACCCAGATCCGTCAGGTTGACCTTTATGTTGGGTATCTTGGCGAAGTTATCTATAATCTCCTTTATATCGCTGTAATCGGGCTGGCCATACTCCATGAGATATACCTGATCCGCCAGCTCATCAGGTATCTTCGCGGTATGTGACGTGATTATGATCGTCTTTTTTGTCTGCTTAAGCGACTGCGACAGGTTCTTTATCTTCCTTATCACCTGCGGGTTCTTCTCCCACAATGAGTGGAAATCCTTTAAGACGAATACGAAGTCGCCCTCCATCTTTTTGACCGCCTCTAACGCCGAGAGCGGGTCTTTTGCCGGCCTGTCCACGCGTCCGGCAAGCTCGTTTAGCGGAACGAAGCTGTCGGCTATGTCCCACGACATGGCAGGGCGGTTCGCGCTCACGCATGCACCGACGATCTCATTCATCACCCGCTCTTCCTCAGACGTTACTACGTATATAATTGTGAAGCGCGCCTTAAAATAAAGTATCAGCTCCTCCTGGAACTTTGTAAGTTTTGTGCTCATTTGATGCCTCCTGTATGTTTTTTTTTGTTTTTGTCTAAAATACCGACCGTCTCACCGTCATGTGTATTATGTTGTCCTCTGTCTCCTCCTCTACTACGTCAAACCCCTTCTCCTCCATATTGCTCACCACCGCGTTGTACGAGTACCTCTGCGAAAGCGAGTCAACAAATTTATCCGCGTTGATATCCTTTATGCCGTACCAGTCAGCGACAAGTTCATATTCATTGCCATTCTTGACAAACCCGATATCATAACCCGCGTTCTTCGTCGGTATCATAACGTCAACATCGGTCATCTGACCTTGGTACCCCTTGATTTTTACGTTACCCGTCTTCGGCTGATGCCCTAAGTCCTTTAGCGCCTGCACCAAAAACTCCTCCTTCACCAATTTCGTCTTGATCTTTGTAAAATGCGACATTTTCCCCTCCTTATGTTTTTTTATATTTATGTTTAGCTGAATACATGCCACTTTCTATTATTTCGCCGTTACTGTCAATTATTATTCCACCAGCGGGTATCCCCGCAAAATCAGCCATTGAATATCTGTCTGTCAGAAGATGAATCCTCTGGTTTGACGACGACGGCCAGACGCCCGGCGGATTATTTCTGCTCTCATCGTATCTGCCGTCAATAAGAACATCAAGGTACGACAAGAGATCCTCTCCGCCATCAAGCTCTCTTATCTCAACCATAGTCCTGCCCGAGAAGATGAGGATCGATAGATTTGTGTCACGCCTGACAGCTTTAAAGAGACGCAACAGTGCGGGGAGCTGCTCTGTCGGCTCACCACCGCTTATCGTCACGCCTGTAATACCGCTGATGCCCCTAAGCCAGCTGACGATTTCAACAACGCTTATAGCCTCGCCTGCGGCTGACGCCCTGAGATCCTTATTAAAACAGCCGTCACAGCTAAACGGGCACCCCTGTAACCAGATAACGGCTCTACTCCCCGGCCCGTTCGCCATGCTCCTTTTCAGCTTTGAATGTATTTTTAATATCATATATATTACCTCCCACAAAAAAAAATCGGTAGGTTGTCGTTGAGGGAGCCTGCGAACGAAGCGCAACATCGGGTACTCTATCTCGATGTCTACGTCTGTTTTGTTGTGCTTCGCTCCGCTCAACACAACCTACGCCGCTAAAGGCTTCACTTCGTTCAACGGCAACCTACAGGCTCCTATTGTTGTGCTTCGCTTTGTTCAACGGCAACCTACATTCTACAATCCATTGTTGTGCTTCGGCTCCGCCTCAACACAACCTACGCCACCCACCCAAAAAAAATCGGCGCCTTCGGCGCTAAAGGGTAAAAAGGTAAAAAGGCTAAAAATTAATTGTCCTCGCTACTCGCACGCCGCGGCTGAGGTGACGGAGATCAGGGGAGAAGTTGAGACGGGACCCCCCGCGAAAGAACTCCGGGAGAAGGAGCACCATGACCCGCCGCGCAAACAACGCGAGCCGCGAGAAGTCGGCGCGCTGAAATCACCTTTAGCGTATCTTTTGTAAGCGTCACTATCATATACATCCTCGCACCACTCCCAAAGGTTACCGCTTTGCTGATACGTCCCAAAAGGGCTTACCCCCTCAGGGTGAGCGTTCACTGGCGTTGTATTGCCTTTCGGACCCTTTTGCTTACTCCACGTCACGCGCCTGCCATCCTCCCAGTCGTTGCCCCACGGGTAGATAATACCCTTGTAGCCACGCGCCGACAGCTCCCATTCAGCTTCGGTAGGTAGCCGAAGGCCAGCCCACTTACAGTACGCTTTGCTGTCGTGCCAGTTCACGTAACGAACAGGGTGGTCGGCGGGGTCGCCCTTGTCCTTCCAATCAGTTCCGGCATCATGTTTTGTCTCCTTGACGAACTTTGTAAACTGCGCTACCGTCACGCAGTAGTTACCGAACTAAAGTTCCAAGGTTGCGTTTTTTCAGATAATGCTTGAAAAAATAGG
>JAJRXV010000266.1 GCA_024276115.1 Deltaproteobacteria bacterium | reverse complement strand
CCCCGTTTTTTGTGCCGTACCAGATATTTCCCTTCGAGTCTTTCAGCAGACTCAGAACACTTTTGTGCGGCAAGTTGCTGTTAAGCTCTTCCGCCTCACCGAGCTCATCATCATAAAACGTATTCATCCCGCGCTCGGTACCGAAATAAAGCGTACCATCATCCGCTTGCGTAATGACCCTGACAACGCTGTCCAAGAGCCCCTCTTTGTTCGTGAAAGTCGTCCACTCAGAGCCGCTCAGCCTGTTCAACGCCATATCCGAGGCGATCCACTTATCGCCATCGGCGTCGATAAAGATACCGATTACCTTCTTCCCAACCAGCCCGGCATCCTTGTCCGGGAACACCTCCATATACGCATCTACACCGTACTGGTTTATCTTCCAGACCTTTTTCTTCGGGAGGACTTTCAACGTCTCGACCACAGAGTCGCCATCGTAAATGCTGACCCCCTTGTCCGAGCCAAAGTATATATATCCCTCGGAGCTATCTTCGTATATGCTCGTAACATTGCCAATGATGCCATCTTCCTCTTTCAGCCGCTCGTATTCATTGTTGTTGAACTGTGTAACGCCACCCTCCATCGCTATCCAGAGCCGCTTTTCAGAGTCATAAAAGATCGGGGCGAAAAGGCTCTCCTTTACCCCTTGCACCTTGGTCATATAATCGAATGATATGTTGAGTTTCATCGCGCCGTTTTTTGTACCGACCCACAAGTTCGCGCTACCATCATTAAATAGGCAGGTTATCTGATTGTCCGGCAGGTCTTCCTTTGTTGTCATTGTTGACCACGCGTCATAAATGCTTGCCGCCGAATCGTCAAAGATCGATAGTCCGTTTTTTGTGCCGAACCAGTACTTACCCCGAAAATCACGGAATATAGATGTGACATAATCATCCGCCAGACCATCTTTTTTGGTGTAGTTAGTCCAGCTCCTACCGTTGAAAAAACTTACGCCGCCATCAGTGCCAAAGATGATGTTTTCGCCGTCATCGTAGATCGCGTTGACTGTGTTTCCGGCCAGACCATCTTCGCTGGTGAACTTATCGACTTCCTTACCATCATACCGGTAGACACCAGAGTCGGTACCGATCCATATATTTGAGTCGTTATCTTTGTAGAGAGCGGTTACGCTTTTGATCTTTTTGAGCATCCGCGCTTCTACTTCGTCGAGTCCTTCGCCATAAATGACGACACGTTTTTTTGTGCCGAGCCACCGGTTGCCGTTTTGGTCAAGGCAGAAGGATGTGACACCAAAATGTGTTGTCATATCGACAAACTTCGAGCCCGCCCAAAGTTTTACTCCGACCTCGGTGACCACCCACATAGCGCGGTTCGAGTCCTGAAATATCGCGAGTACTTTTATGCGTTTGTCAGCGTTTCGCGTCTCGAATGATTTGAAGTTTATGCCATCGAAGCGCGTGATACCCTTGTTTGATCCGAACCAGATTATTCCGTCATCGTCTTGGTATACGCAGTTTATCGAACTGTCAAGCAGTCCGTCAGCGACGGTATAGGTCTTGACGTTTTCCGCGACGGCAGGCTGTGCGAATATAAGGAGAAGCGCGAAGGTGAGCAGTATGTTTTTTATGGCGTTTTTCAATGTGTCTAACCTCAATGCGGATTGGTAAAAGTATAGTGTAAACACTGAAAAAGTCAAGGATTTTATCACTGGAGTTATCCCGTTTTTTTAACCACAGGGGCATGTTGCCCAATCCATTTAAGGGGGAATTCCCCCTTCGCTCCCGCTGGTCGCACCCCCTTTTTACAGGTACTTACAGCGACGGATTTTTTGAAAATATGAGATATCATCTATTTGGCAACACTCCCCACAGAGGACACAGAGGATTCTTCTTTAAACAGTTTAAATTTTTTACAGGTACTTACTGCGACGTTTTTTTCGAGAATATGAAACATTACCTATCTGGCAACATTCCCCCAATGATGGCATTTGGCTGACAATCAGGTAAAATGACAAAAAAGCATTATCTCATATTATGGTAAAGTATTATCCCGTGGCGCGAGTACTTTCATTTCGCGTTTCCGTATTAAGCTGCGCCCCACCAATAATCCTTGAAATTTATTGTGTTTCTTGTATACTAATAAGTATGAAAGCTAATTTTTTTCATAAAAAGGAGAGGTACGCGCGGCTTTTGATCGCATTCCTGTTTGTGTTGCTTATTTCTATGCCGCTCAAGCCTGAAGCATACTCTGATGGCCCAAAAGCTACCGGTGACGTGGCGCTAAACATGCTTCTCTCACTGCTAAAAAGCAATGATCCCGCAACGCAGGCGAGGGCTGTCGAAGCGCTCGGCTCTATGACCGATCCGCGGGGGCTCAATCCGCTTATCGGTATGCTTGGTCACAAAAACGCCATTGTGCGGCACAAAGCGGTTGTCGCTTTAGGGCACATAGGCGATCCACGCGCTGTTGAGCCGCTCTTACATTTATTGTCAGACGAGGATGCACTCGTCCGCTCCGGGGTCGCTGAAGCACTCGGGAAGCTGAACGATCCAAGGGCTGTTGACGCGCTTAATAACGCGCTCTCAGATGACGCGGCAATTGTAAAACTTAATGCGATCATATCCCTTGTCGCGCTCGGAGACTCTAGCGCTGTAGAACCTGTCATTGCCATCTTGTACGACAAAAATGAAGCTGTCAGAAAAAGCGCCGTCACCGCGCTCGGAGAGTTTCGTGATAAACGCGCTGTTGATCCGCTGATAACTATCGCCAAAGAAGAGCATGGAGATATGAAAATACTCGCGATAGAAGCGCTCGGAAAGATAAAAGGGACGCGCGCCACAAGACCTCTTATGAAAATGCTGAAGGACAGAAGCTCAAAGGTCAGGAAAGCAACTGCCAAAGCGCTTGGAGAAATCGGTAAAACCAGCGCGGTAAAGCCGCTTATCGCCGCTCTTGGCGACAAAACAAAGTGGGTCAGAAAAAACGCGGCTAAATCACTCAAAAAAATCACCGGTAAGAATTTTGGTGACAGTCAGTCCCGCTGGAAAAAATGGCTGAAATTTGAGTCAAAAAAGAATTCTAAAAAACGCGGTAAAAAAAGGAGGTAGCGTTAATAACGCAACTGACTTGTTTTATCTAAAAAATAATTAATAATTATTACAATTACACTCCTTGAGTGCGCGCCCTCAAGAAAAATCCGCTTTTATCCGTAGTTTTCGTGTGCTATCATCCTTAATGGGGCGCGACTCTCCAAATTTATTAAACTTGACCAATTCCAAGCTCTTTGATATAATTCTTCGAGAATGTGTGATAACATTAAACTGCCCGATATGACAGAAAAAATAATCGTAAGCGCGTGCCTACTCGGTGTAATATGCCGATATGACGCCAAAATGGTCGGTAACCAGAAGTTGCTCAACCTGCTTGGGCAACGGAGTTGCAAAACTATTCCGGTGTGCCCAGAGGTGGCTGGTGGGCTACCGACGCCAAGACCAGCCGCGACTATCAAAAATGGAGACGGCTACGATCTTCTGCGCGGTGCGGCGACAGTATGCGACGTGACCGGGCGCGACGTGACTCAAAGCTTTATTGAAGGCGCGAAGAAAACGCTTGAGGTTGCCAAAGCTAACAACGCGACGCTGGCGATACTGAAAGAACGGAGCCCTTCGTGCGGCGTGAGGTATATTTACAACGAGGATGTTGTTGTCGCCGGTGTGGGGATTACCACTGCGCTCCTCAAAAAAAACGGCATAAAAGTAGTCAGCGACGAGGATTTCGTTCAAGTGGCGCGCAATCGGGCGCGTAATCATATCTAAACAACGTCGTAACAGTAACAGGATATTAGATTGAGGCAAAATAATTTTGACATAATCGTTCTTGGCACCAACATGGGCGCTCTGATCTCGGCATCTCTGCTCTGCAAGAACGGTTACAGAGTGCTTGTTGTCGAGACCACTCCAAATGATAAGAAGGCCGCTAGGCTTTTCGATGAGGACGCGAGCGTGTTCGTATCAGGGTGCGCCCCGAACAGGCTTTTGTATAATATTTTCAGGGAATTGAGTATACCGGTACACCAACAGAAAAAATTTAAAGTCCACGACCTTTCATATCAGATAGCGACCCCGGGGTGCCGTCTGGATGTCGGCAGTAGCTGGAACCTTTACTCCCAGGAGATAAAACGTGAGTTTTGTAATGATATAAGCGACATAGAAAAGGTTTATGCTGAGGTGAGCAAGTGCGACAGGATTTTGAACGATGTTTTTTATAACCACCTGTTGCACCCGCAGAACCTCAGTTCAAGGCTGAAGAGCGGCTTTGTTATGCACCTTGAAAACATATTCAAGATAAACGAAGAGAGCCGCGGTCTTTCTGAGATCGAGTTCCACAATTTAAAAAACAACATGCTCAATGATGTGCTACGGTTGCAGATGGACACATTAAGCCGTTCATCAAATAACGACTCAAACATGACGACTCTGTTTCTGCTTGGTACATTCCTGCGCGGAATTGTGCAGGAGCCGGGCAAGTTCACTCTGTTGACAAAGATCCTGAAAGAGAAGATCAAGGTATCTCATGGTGAGTTTATCAGCGTTGACGGTATCGAAAGCATCCAAGTCTCCAAGCGGAACCCGATAAAAGATAAAAAGGGGATCGTCATAAAATTTAAGAATGAAAAGAGAGCGGTTGAGAGTAAGTTTTTGATATATGGTCAAGCGCTATTCGCGTTGCCAAAAATCCTTAAAGGGATTAAACTTACAAGCAGTTTTAGGCAGTTGGTGAAAAAATTCTACCCTGAGAGCGCGAAGCTTACGTTCACTTACAGGATCGACGGCTGGGGGATTCCGGTCGGCTTTAAGGGGCGCGTAATGTTTATACCAGAAGGGAGCGGCAAACCAAACCCGCGTGGTGACAAGCGGGCGCCTGAGATCCTTGTGACGATATCACCAGAAAACGATGAATTCTCGGGGACAGAAGAGACCACATTTCTGCTGAAGGCGACTGTGCGGGAGCCTTTTTGTGATGGTATGATAAAGGCGGCGCGGGTAAAAAAGCTCTTCATGGAGGTGACAGAGTCACTGAAGGAGCTTATCGCGTTTTACAGTGACTTTGTGACTCCGGTTGAAACGGAGTTTTATGATATAAGGCTAAGCAACCTGAATGACGGGGATTTTCTCTTTGATTCATCTTTCTTGAAAAACCTTTCCCTCGGTGAGGTGATCTCATGCGAGATTCTGAAGAATATCTATTTTGCCGGAAAAGAGTTCCTCCCACAACTAGGGTTCGAAGGTGAGATCCTCTCTGGTTGGCGGACGGCAAACATTATAACTGGTAGGCTCAAACAGCACAAGATGTATTGATTACGCTATTTTTTCAGCGGTTTACGCCCATAATTCTCCAAAGAGGTCGGCGCGCTTGAAGTCTCTTGGTTTCTGGCGCGGCTTTCGTATTCTTGCCGCACCTTTTTGAGCAGTTCTAATACACCGGTATCCCGCTCACCCTTTGTCAATTCAACTATCGTCTTAAAATATCTTACGTTTGTATGCTTGTTCTTTTTCCCGCCCAAGTAAAGGACTTCTAGCGCGGCCTTTCTGATAATCACGTTTTCGTCAGTCAACAAAGGAAATATGAAAACATTAAGGTTTGTCCAGCCAGCCCTTTTCACGAGCTCTAACGCGTCTAATATGTACTCGCGTTTCTGCTCACGCAACACATCTCTTGTAATTCCAAAATACGCCGACAGATTTAAAAGCTGTCGCTCCCTTATCTCTAAAAGTCGCAGTATTATCCTGAGCGAATGCGGGTTATTGTACCGCGCTAGAGAAAGATTGGCCGCGCGGAAAACAGCGTCATCGCGCGTATTTATCATCAGTTCCACGATTATCGGTATCCCCGCGGGGTCTTTTAGTTCAGCGAGAGCGGCGACCGCCCCCTGAATAAGATACGGCTTGTCAGAGTCAATATCGCGCGCCAGCTCCCTGAAGAGCGGTAGCGCGTTTTTATCCTTAAACGCTATCAGAGGTGAAATCGCGTTGCCACGCACAGCCCCGGCTTCACTTTTATCAGAAAGTATCGCTATAAGGAGTTTCGAGAGTGAGCTCTGCATATTATCATCAAGCGCTTTTGTGACAAACAGGTATCCAAGCATCTCTGAGATTACCCCACGCATGACATCTGAACGTAACTTAGGAGGCTCGGATTTATCCACAACCAGCGGCTTCAGGTCGTTTATAAGTTGCCTCGCCTGCGCGGTGAAGTCCACACCGGTATTATCAATGCTCGCGCGCCCGCGATTGACAGACTGGCTACCCAAAAAATCTACCATCAACTCCCTGAATCTGGCGGCACGGCTTTTGTTCAGCACTTCACTCGTCAAGAGGCTGACCGGCAATGGCTTACCGTCCCATCTGCCGCTGAGATGAGTGGTGAATATACTTTTTGGCGCCAAAGCCTTCTTATCCTCAAGGTCGATCTCTCGAAGAAGGGTAAGGAATGACTCGTCGCTTAACCCGCTGAAATACTCCTCGATCTTCTCAATCTTCTCCTCGCGGGGAATATCTCCAAGCAACATTGCCTTTCGGTGAAAGTTCGCGCTCTCACTTGCCGCGACATGTCCGACCAAGAATATAGCGCTTAACAACAGACTTATCAAAAAAACCTTCACATGCTCCTCCATCATGATTGTTATTATTAACTTTATGGTTCCCCGACTTCGCGGGGATGACGGGGCGCGGGAATGATAGACCGTGCGGCTTGGTCAAATGCGCCCTGTACCGATTCGGATTGTAACATCCTAAATGTTTTTTTTCCACCACAAAATACCACAGAATGCGCCAGCAACTGAATATTACAATAAGTGAGAGAAAAAATTAGAGAAACTCCAGAAGAATTTTCATATTGATTAATCAGCTCATTTTTGTTAGGTTGTCAAAATGGAAAGCAAGATGTTCAGCAACCGCGCGATAATAATCCTCATCATTATATTCAATGTAATCGTATATTTCAACGGTCTTAACAACGAGTTCATCTGGGATGGCAACGAGCTCATAAAAGATAATCAGTACATCAAAGATATCGAGAACCTACCGAAGCTACTGGCGATGGAAGACGCGGTGCCGAACTCGATAAACACCGGATTTTTCAGACCACTTATCAGCGTTACCTTTATGCTGGACTATCAGATATTTAAGGGGGAACCGTACGGCTACAGGATAACCAACATCGCCTTCCACACAGCCTCGGCGATCGTGCTCTTCTTGCTCGTGCTGTTGATGACCGAGAAGCGGCTGTTGGCGATCATCGCCGCGGCAATCTTTTCGGCGCAAGCGGTGCACGCCGAAGCGGTGACGGTGCTGATAGGGCGGAATAACGTTATCTGCGCGTTTTTTATACTATTATCGCTATATTATTACGTAAAAAACAGTAAACAGGGGAAAACTTCTCACTTTATCTACTCGATGATATTCCTCTTTTTGGGGGCGGCATCAAAAGAGTTCGCTTTTTTACTACCCGCGCTTTTCATCCTTTATGATTACACTTTCGGGGCGGCATCCCCGATCAAAAAAAATATCGGCAAGTACGCGATATCATTCTTCGTCCTATTTATTTTCATGGTATATAAATCGTTCGTCGTACCGTTGAGCGGCTCAGTCGGCTTCAGCGTGGACACCCTATACCAAAGAATTATAAGCACATTTCCGATAATGGTCAAATATATTGTCGCGCAGATAGTCCCGTATAATTTCTATCACTATTATGACGCGCCAATGAATGAATCGTTTTTTGAGTTTGGAGTGATCGCCTCGTTTCTCTTTCTGCTGGCGTTGATCTCAGTGGTGTTTTGGTACCGCAAGAAGGAGAAAATCCTATTCTTCTCGCTCGGTACGTACTTCATACTACTCGCTCCCGTCGCGAATATATTTACACTGCCGAATCTGCCGATAGCTATGATGGCCGATCGCTGGCTTTATCCGGCATCCGCGGCTTTCGCTATCTTTCTGGCGCGGCTCATCATACTGATATTCAAGGGGAAAGAAAAATATGCCTTGGTAGCGACCACCTTATTTGTCGTCTTACTTTCCTCATATCTCGTGCGGCGGAACCATATATACCGTACCAACTTGAGCGCTTTGCAAAAGATGGCTGAGATGACTCCGGGGTCAAGCGTGATCAGGAACGCATTGGGGCTTGAACAGCTGAAGAACGGTAATCAGCTTGAGGCGGGGAGGCAGTACCGACTTGCGATAGAAGCGAATCCTCAGTTTTATCAGCCGTACACGAATTTAGGGAACCTTTACATTCTGCAAAAAAGATATGTTGAGGCGATAGAGTTGCTCAAAACCGCTGACCGGCTCCGACCGAACTTCGCGTTCACGCTTAGTAGTCTTGGATATTGCTACCAGCTCATGGGGAACATCCCTGAGAGCAACAGATATTATGAACAGGCGACATCCCTAAATGTAGGGCTGTATGCCTATTCCGCCCTAACAAAAAACTACCTCGCCGAGAACAGAATTTCCGACGCGCTAAAGCTTCTCGAAAGAGCCTACAGTTTGCGCTTGAGCAAAACTGAAAGAGCTGACCTGCTTCAAAATATAGTTAAATTAAAACAGATGCTCCGGTAGAAGCGACTTCAGGCCGTGTTGGGCGCCAGTCTGTTATTGTTAGATTTTATGGATCCCTGCCTTCGCGGGGATGACGCGCCTTAAAAGCGCACTGTTTGACTGCCGGTTTAATTAACCTTCTATATTATGGGCATGTTGCCCAATTCAATTTAGGGGCTCCGCCCCTACGCTTCCGAGCACCACCACACCGTCATCCCCGGGAATGACGTGGCGATAATACCACCTATTTAATCGCCGGATTAATAATATAAACCTACCGCGCAAGTCCGGTTATTTTTTTAGTTGCTGTTGGTAATAGTAAAAAAAAGTATTTATAACGATAAAAACATTGTAAGCAATTGATATTTATGCTATAATCATGAAAAATATTGGGGCGCAAGTTGCGCGTACAGGTATGGCGAGAGAACTCAGGTGAACATGTTTCCGCCGAGCATCGAGGAGCTGGACGCGCTGACGCGTTCTCGCTTCGCGGCATAGAGAGCGGTTCGGGGAAGCGGCTATGCGTTGAAAATCCGAACAAAATATTTATTGTAAAAAAAATCAGGTTAATGTAAAATAGGCAAAACAATCCAGAAGAGAAAAGCTAAATGAAGATAAAGAAGATAGAAATAACCGGATTTAAATCGTTTATGGAGAAGGCTGTCCTTACTTTCCCCGAGCGTATTACATCTATTGTCGGACCGAACGGTTGCGGTAAGAGCAACATTGTTGACGCGATCAGGTGGGTGATCGGGGAGCAAAGCTCAAAGCACCTGCGCGGTAGCGGTATGGAGGATATGATCTTCAACGGTAGCGAAAAGTTCAGCCCGCTCGGTATGGCTGAGGTGAAGATCACCTTCACCAATGATAACATAAACGTACCGGTGAATTATTCTGAGTACAGCGAGATAACCGTGTCGCGGCGACTCTTTAAGTCCGGGGAGAGTCAGTACCGGCTTAATAATACCCGATGCAGGTTGATGGACGTGCGCGAGCTTTTCATGGATACTGGTATCAGCGCGAAGGCGTACGCGATCATCGAGCAGGGTAAGGTCGGGCAGATAGTCGGGTCGAAGCCAGAGGAGCGGCGGATAATCATAGAGGAGGCCGCCGGAATAACGAAGTATAAAAACCGGAAGGATTCCGCGGTCAAAAAGATGGAGGCGACAAAGCTGAACCTCCAGCGGACGAAGGATATCGTAGCCGAGTTGAAAAAACAACTGAACGCTGTAGAGCGTCAGGCAAAGAGGGCTGAAGAGTTCAAAAAACAGAGGAAGCGATTGAAAGAGATAGAACTGTACCTTATCCGTTTCGACAGCATGGAAGTGCATGAGGCTCTCGCTTTTCTTGACAAAGAGCTCCGCAAGCTAGATGAGAACCTGCTTGAGACAAACAAAAAAATGAGTGAAAAGGATAGCGTGTTAGAATCGCTCAAGCTCGAAAGTCTTGACGTAGAAAAGCAGTTAAGCGCTACCCAGGAGCTCTACTTAAACCGGATGAACGATATAAAAAAGAAAGAAAATGAGATAGAGTTCAAAGAGCGGCAGAAGGTGGAGCTACAGAAGAATAAGAACCGTAGTCTACAGGAGATAGGAGAGCTGAACTCCAGGGTGAAGAGGCTACAAAGGGATATAGAGGAGTCTGAGGCGAAGTCGAAAAAAGCGCAAGATGACTGGCAACTTACAGAGGAAAGCATCCATGCTCTGCAAAAAGAGTTTGAGGAGCTGAACCGGACTTTTAGAGAAAAAGCGGGTACGGCTGACAAGGAAAAATCCGAGTTGGTAAACATACTTACGAATATAGCGCGCACGCGGAACGCTATCTCAAACTTCGAGCAACACATCGCGTCATTCGGCACACGTCTCTAAAAGCTGAAGAAGGAGGAAGATTTTCTGAAAGAGCGCGTGTTGAACAGCTCGCGTGAATTAGAGGAGATTAAGGCGAAGCACACTCTATTGAAAACGGATAAGGAGGAGCTTGACCGCCATAAAATCGAGAACCAGCAGAAGCTTAACGACCTGCGTGGTCGCCTTGCAGAAAAAGAACGTCACCTCGCAAGGGGTGAGGGTGAGCTCAAGGAGCTCTGCGCGCGACTGAACTCATTGAACGAGCTGAAAAGCAGTTTTGAGGGTTTTAACGCTGGGGTAAAAGAGGTTATGGAAGCGAAGGGGCGCCTTGAACATGGGAACGATATCATCGGTGTCGTCACGGATTTCATAGAGGTGGAGCCGGCGTATGAGACCGCTGTCAGCTCTCTGCTCGGCGAAAAACTTGAGTATATAGTGACAAAAAGCAGTGCGTCGATCAAAGACGCCGTAGCTCATCTTAAGCAAAACGATCTCGGTAAGGCGGGTTTTTTATTGCTACCAAGCGGTGTCACAACTACTAGCGACGACCATGACGCTCATGCTCATATTTCTTCGCTCGGGGTAAAGGTGACGGATGATTTTGCGGCGCCTATTTTGAACCTGCTCGGGGATACTCTATATATCGAGAGCTTTGACAGCGCGATGGAGCAGTTCGGGAGCGGGAGCAGAAAGACATGCGTCACGAAGGATGGCGATATAATCAACAGCACAGTTTATGGCGGTAGCAGTAGCGTCAAAGCGGAAGGAATTCTGCGCCGTGAGCGTGTGATAAAGGAGCTCGGAGTAAAATGCACTGAGTTGAAAAGTGAGTTAGCGATTCAAAAAGAGGCGATTGCTGAACTGCGGTCAGAGCTCGACAAAGCGCAAGCGGATCAGGAAAATATCAGGGAATCTCTACAGGAGAACCGTATAAAATCTGTTGAGGTAGAGAGCAGGCT
>JAJRXV010000265.1 GCA_024276115.1 Deltaproteobacteria bacterium | reverse complement strand
TATCTTACCCTCTGGCAACTTGCAGTCAAAATCTTTATAAAATTCATCCTCACTTATAGTTATACCACTAAATTCTTCTTTTGCAAGTGCATATCCCCAATCTTTAAACGCACCCTCTGTAAATTTCATGATATTGCCTTTATGCACAAGTGTTACGCTCTTCTTATTTTGTTTTTCAGCGTACTGTATCGCCATGCGCATAAGGCGCGATGTCGCTGTTTTACTGATCGGCTTTATCCCGATTCCCGAGTCTAAAAGCACGTTGTGACCCAACTCATCACCCAAAAACTTGATAAGTTTCAGGCAATCTTCACTGCCCTGCTGAAATTCGATACCAGAATAAACATCTTCAGTATTCTCTCTGAATATCACCATGTTTACTTTTTCCGGCTCTTTTACTGGGGAAGGAACACCTTCAAAATATATTATCGGTCTCACGCACGCGTACAGATTCAACTTTTGTCTGATAGCTACATTTAAACTTCTGAAACCACCACCGATCGGGGTTGTAAGAGGTCCTTTGATAGAGACAACATAATCGGTTATCGCGTCGAGTGTCTCTTGTGGAAGCCATTCGCCATATTTGTTGTTCGCTTTTTCACCGGCGTATATTTCATACCACGATATTTTCTTTTCTCCGTTGTACGCTTTCTCTACCGCCGCGTCGACTACCGCGAGCATCGCGTTGGTGACGTCTGGGCCGATACCGTCCCCCTCTATGTAAGGGATTATCGGGCTGTTTGGCACTTGAAGCACGCCATCAGCGTTAACTGTTATTTTTTCTCCCACCTGTGGTGGTGTTAATTTAAATTCTGACATCTTCTACTCCTTTATAATAATTGTAGTCGTCCTGAATTTATTTCAGTATCTGTAAACTTTAAGACCTCGAAATGAATTCGGAGTGACAGGTGTAATTCCGACAGTTGGATTTTATGCTTATCTAAGAAAATATCTACAGATTGAATCCCTGATTTTTCTTGATATGTTCTACCAGTCCGCCGTCAGAGAGGATTTTTGTCATTACCTCAGGTAGTGGCGAGAATGTCAGCTCTATACCTTTTGTAATATCTTTTATTACACCACTGCCCAAGTCTACTTGTAGCTCATCGCCTTCATCTATCTGATCTGTGTCGCATATTACTGGTGCGAGCCCGATGTTCACGCAGTTTCTGAAAAATATTCGCGCGAATGATTTCGCGAGTACGGCGTTAACTCCCGCGAGTTTTATGATTGTCGGTGCGTGTTCTCTCGATGAGCCGAGCCCGAAGTTGTTGCCACCGACGACAAAATCTCCATCTTTTACGTTCGGCGCGAAGTCTTCCCGCGCGTCCTCAAGCACATGTTTCGCGAGCTCCGGCAGGTTCGAGCGTAGGTGGAACAAACGTCCCGGCGCGATGTGGTCTGTACTTATGTCATCACCAAATTTCCAGCTTTTTCCTTGAAATATCATTTGTTACCCCATTATATATTGAAATTCTTAATTTATTATTCTTAAATATTAACTCATTACAGGTACTTCAGCGGGTCAGCCAGCTTACCCTCAATCGCTGTAGCAGCTGCGACAGCCGGCGAAGAAAGGTAAATAAAGCCTTTTGTGTTGCCCATCCGTCCCTGGAAATTCCGGTTTTGTGTGGCGAGGCAAGTCTCACCGTCACCGAGCGCGCCTTGATGAACACCTACGCACGCGCCGCATCCGGGGGTGTTTATCGATGCGCCAAAATCGTTGAATATCGTCAATAGCCCCTCTGCAAGCGCTTGTCCATATATATCGCGCGACGCCGGTGTTACGATCAACCTTGTGTCCGGGTGACGTTTTTTACCTTTAAGCATCCGCGCGGCGATCCGCAGATCTTCGAGTCGCCCGTTAGTGCATGTGCCGATGAACACTTGGTCTATCTTTACGCCAGCGCAATCAGGAGAGTCGATAGTCCGCACATTGTCAACAGTATGCGGGAATGAAAGCGTAGGCTTCAGCTTAGAGACATCTATATCGAAAGTTTTTTCGTACAGTGCGTCAGCGTCAGCTTGCACCACAACGAACTTATCGCCACGACCATGCTTGGCAAGGAACTCCCGCGTAATCTCATCAGACGCGATCAGTCCGCACTTGCCGCCAGCTTCTACAGCCATGTTGCTCAGCGTCATACGGTCGGTCATAGGCATCTTTTCGATAGTCGGTCCGGCAAACTCCATAGCCTTGTATGTAGCGCCGTCAGCTCCGATCATACCGATTATGTGCAGGATAAGATCTTTTGCGTATACGCCTTTAGAAAACTCACCGGTAATATTGAACAAAAATGTCTCAGGAACTCTAAGCCATGTCTTGCCGAGCGCTATGCCGACACCGACATCTGTTGAGCCCATCCCGGTAGAGAACGCGCCGAGCGCGCCACCAGTACAGGTGTGTGAATCAGCGCCGATCAGGATCTCGCCCGGATTAAGGAATTTTTCGCAAATTACCTGATGACATACCCCGTCACCAATGTCAGATACGTTGACTCCGGTTTTCCTCGCGAACGATCGTAAAGCCATGTGGTCGTTCGAGAGCTCTTTTTTGGGGCTTGGCGCCGCGTGATCCAAAAATAGCACAGTCTTTGCGGGAATAGCCGCTTTATCAAATCCCATCTTTTCTATTTGTTTCAGCGCTAGGGGGCCAGTACCGTCCTGCGCCAGAATAACGTCAACATCCGCGACCACAAAGTCACCAGCTTTCACCTCTTTGTCGGTGTGAGCGGAAATAATTTTTTCAACCATTGTCTGTCCCATAATACTCCTTTACATCGTTTTATTTATTTATTTCTGGCGAACACAAGATTCACCCCTACGTTGTGTTCAGGTGAATAGTAATCTATTCTTCCGCGCTGTCGTCGGTTTTCGCGAGATGCTCAAACTTCAGGTCAAGCCCGACCACGCCTTTGATGACACCGGTGCCTTTCTCACGGATCGGCGCCGAAACAGTCATACATAGCTTATCTGTTATGCTTGAATTAAATATATCGGTTACATGTACCTTACCATCATCGAGTGGCCCTTTGTACCAGGGACGGCTCGAAAAGTCCTCATGCTGTCCGATTTTTTCGTATACTGATTTGTTGATATGTTCGGTGATATTCCGTGTTATCTTTATCCCGGCGTCATTTGTGATATACGCGAACTGAACGAAAGGATTCTCTTTGATGAACTCTTCTAGTACCGGTTCCTGTCGCTTATGATCCATAGACTTTATCTCTGTGTTTTTACAAAGAGCTTTGATAAGGTCAGCCGCGAGATGACGCGCTCTATCCTTAATGCGGTCAAGCTCAGAGATGTAGTATTCTGGTAGGTACTTCTTCGCGAGCTTCTCCATCTCCTTGTTAGAGATGCAAGTCACTCTTCCCTCTTCATACTGCTGTTGGATCCACTTGTTCATCTTCGCTATTCCGGGATGGAGCTTGCTCACGCGACGTACGTTTATTATCTCAGGTTGGCTGTTGAACCAGTGCGAGATACCCGCGAGACCTGACTTGTCGGTTATCGCGACGACTACCGGACGCTTGAGCAGAGTTTTTGTATCAAAAATATTGTAGATCTCTTCATTTTTGGAGAGTCCGTCAGCATGGATTCCAGCCTTAGTCGAGTTGAACTCCTCCCCGACAAAAGGATAATTGTGCGGTATGTGCAAGCGCATATCTTTTCTGAAATAGTTCGCTATGTCCGTGATGATTGTAGTGTCTATACCGTTTTGCCCCATCATGCTGATGTAGTCAATGATCATTCCTTCTATCGGTGGGTTTCCGGTTCTCTCACCGAGACCTAAGAGCGCGCCATTCACCGCGCCGCAACCATACAGCCACGCCGCGCCGCCATTGACGAGTACTTTGTGGAAGTCGTTGTGACCGTGCCATTCAAGCATATTCGCTGGTACTCCGGCGTCCTTCCTGAACGCTTCGATGAGCTTCGGCACCGAGCGTGGCAGTGTCGCGGTCGGGTAGGGCACACCATAACCCATTGTGTCGCAGAGCCTGATCTTCACCGGCATACCGCTTTCTTTCGCTAGTTTCATCAGCTCAATCGCGAATGGGATACAGAAACCGTATATGTCCGCGCGAGTGACGTCTTCAAAGTGGCATCGCGGTTTTACACCGGCTTCGATCGCCGCGCGAACGACATCAAGGTAGCCTTCCATCGCTTCTTTCCGGTTCTTTTTCAGCTTGAGAAAAATGTGATAGTCCGACACTGATGTGAGGATACCGGTTTCTTTAAGCCCCATATCTTTAACGAGCAGGAAGTCTTTTTTGACCGCGCGTATCCAGCCTGTGACTTCGGGGAACTCGTAGCCTTTGGCAAGGCATTTCTCAACAGCCTTTTTATCTTTGTCAGTGTATAAGAAAAACTCGCTCTGCCGTATTATTCCCTTAGGACCGCCGAGCTGGTGTAAATATTTATATATTTTAACTATCTGGTCTATTTTATATGGTGGTCGCGCCTGCTGTCCATCCCTAAACGTCGTGTCGGTGATGAAAATATCATCTGGCATATTCGGTTCTACATTCTGGTTGTCGAATGTAAGCTTGCACACCTCTGAGTATGGAAAGCTTTCTCTGAATAGATTCGGTTCCTGCACATTTTGTAGTGTAAATTTTTTATTTGACATTCTTCTGCCTCTCTTTTCTTATCATTTTATTTTTTGGATTGCAAATTATAGCAGAATCCCGAACAATTTTCAACATATTTTTGATTTCTCTATGGTTTATGCGGTTTTATGTAGTTTTTGGATGCGGATAATAGTAGCGTAGCAGTTGCTAAAGCTTGCCATTTTTATCGACTTTGAGCAGGTATAAGTCCGAGCTTGCATCGACTCTACCCGTTGCTCTTTTTAAGAAAGGTATATTCTCATAGATATGTGGTGGTAGCTTTACTACGAGCTTGTCATACCAACTACCATGTAAAACATAAGTAGTGCCGAGCAAAACATAACCACCATCAGAGGATTGTATAACTGAAGAGCCAGTGTCATCATAAGCTCCGCCATAAGTCTTGCTCCATAGCTCATTGCCTTCTACATCGACCTTGACCAGATACATATCATTAAGCTTGCTTCCCGCTGTGCTGGTACGTCCGAATACAACATATCCACCATCATCAGATCGAGCTAATGACGCGCCATATTCATCGCCTTCCCCTCCGTAAGTCTTGCTCCACTGCTCATTACCTTCTGCGTCTACCTTCACGAGATAGATATCATCTCCACCTGTACCAGAGGCGTTTAATAACCCTGATAGTAGATATCCATCGTCAGAAGCTTTGATTATTGAGCTACCAAACCCAGCACCCTTTCCTCCAAAAGTCTTACTCCAGAGCTCATTACCGTTGGAGTCGGTTTTGACAAGGTAAACATTTCTATTACCCGCTCCAAAGGACTCTGTTGTCCCTAACAGCAAAAAACCTTTATCAGATGATTGAAGAATAGAAAAAGCTGTATCATTGCCTATTCCACCGTAAGTCTTGCTCCATAGTTCATTACCGTTAGAGTCAGTTTTTACGAGATAGATGTCACCCTTGCGCGCGTCAGAAGCGCCAGTAGAGCCGACCAACATATACCCGCCATCCACATTTTCTATCAGTGAAAAACCAAAATTATTTTCCTTACCCCCATAAGTCTTGTTCCATAGCTCATTGCCTTCAGGGTCAGTTTTAACAAGATACATATCATATGCATTGGCACCAAAAGATGCAGAGTCTCCTAGTAATAGATATCCGCCATCAGAGGCTTGAATAATAGAAGACGCAGTACTATCACTTTTTCCACTGTAAGTCTTACTCCATAGTTCATTCCCTTTAGAGTCAGTCTTCACGAGATACATGCCGATATTAGTTGGAGTATAAGAGACTTTAGTTCCGAGTAGCATATATCCGCCATCAGATACTTGTATAAGAGAGGAGCTGGATTCATTATGTTTTTGAGTAGCCGGACCACTTGGTGTACCGTATCTCTTCTCAAAAGTGTTCTCCCTATAAAGATAGGGGAACAAAAGCGCGAGCGTGATCAGGGTGACTGATGATATTATGTAGTTGCGTCTTTGCAGCGACATAGCTATTTCTTGATCTTTTTTAACTCAGCTTCGACAGCTTTCTTCAGGTGATCGAAAGAGCCTTTGTTTCGGATCATCCTCTTGTTGATGATAACTGTCGGTGTCGCGGTGATACCGTGCCGTTTCGCCTCGTTTTTGTTCGAGAAAACCTTTTGACGTACTTTATCGCTCTTCAGGTCTTTCGCGAATTTTTCTGTATCAAGCCCGAGCTTTTGCGCCAGACCAATCACTTTTTCATCTGAGTATTTACCCCGGTTCTCAAAAATCAACGCCGACATCTCAAAGAACTTCCCTTGGATACCGGCCGCTTCTGCCGCCGCCGCGTAGTCTACCGCTGTCGGGTGCATTCTGAGCGGCAGGTGCATCAAAACAAAATTAATGTCATCCGGGAACGCCTTAACAAGCTCATTGTAGATGACGTATCCTTTGTTGCAGTATGGGCACTCAAAATCGAGGAAGACGATGAGAGTGAGTGGCGCGTCCATCTTCCCAAGTACGTAAGACCCTACATAATTTATGTCATAACTTTTAGAATATTTTTCCTGCTTACGTTTTATGTTGGCGGCTATGTTTTTTACTGTATTCTGTGCGATTTTAGAGACATTCGCTTTTGGTTCACCGGCCCTTATCCTATCGACTACATCAGTAGCTATTCTGCGACCTGTACCGCACTTTGTGTTATTACGACACTCTACCACCGTACCCTTATAGCATGGGCATGGGCAGTTGTAGCTGTCGAGGATCTCAAACACCGCGTTGACCTGCTCATTTGTGAGACCATTAAGGTTGATCTCTTTAAGCTCTCTCGGTGTGTCACCAGCCATGACCGAACCACAGAACATAGTTATTGTTAATATCAAAGTGAAAAACAGTATAATTGATTTGATTGACTTCATTTTGTCGCTCCAATGATTGAATTTTAAAATTAAGAAACCATGATACTTACATTCACGGATTATGTCAAGTTTACCCGGAAAAAATATCAGGGTATCTTAACCACAGAGGGGACAGAGGAAAACTTTAAAAAAAACAAAAAATCCGTTCCTCTGTGATTGCTATATTGTTCTAGGTTTTTACC
>JAJRXV010000264.1 GCA_024276115.1 Deltaproteobacteria bacterium | reverse complement strand
ATAGCACATATAAATACAGAATAATAGTAAATAATTCAATGTGTTATGAGTTTTTCAGGGACGACTACTTACAGCGATGGCTTTTTTGAAAACAGGGAGAATTCTCTATTTGGCAACAGTCCCATGATGTTTGGTGGAGTCTTAACAAACAAAAAGCAATTCGTATTAATCGGTATTTTTCGTATTTTCCGTGTGCTATAAATTCTATTCGTATTCTGTTTTAAAATCCGCGATAAAACTGTTGAACAGACCATCCATCTCAGAGTAGAAAGTATTTTTGAAGGCGAGAGCCGGGCTGGTTTTACCCTTCAGGTTGTTGAGGTAGTTGTTTATGGTGTTCATCCCAAACCGGTCGATCAAATATTGCGTGAATAACATACTCACGGTGTAGGAGATATACGCTTCCTTGTCGGAGAGTTGGATGAAGCTACCGTGAAGTTGGCGAAGTTCGGGTAGCTTTTCACGCTTTACAATCTGCTTCAGGATTTTTGGTGACGGCGTTGCCGCGCCGGAGAAGATTTGCGCGAGCCCTTCGTTCAGCCAGAGCGGGCAGTTGTTCCCGGCTTTCGCGAATATCGCCGCGTGGGTGTATTCATGCTTTAGCACTTCGAGCAGTTTTTCGGTACGGGAGGTCACGCCCCCGACGGGTATACGTATCTTTCCATCAAACAGCGCACCGACCCATTTCGGCATATTCATATTTTCTTCAAATTCCTGCTGAGTGTTAAGTATTGCCTGCACCGGCTTTTTGGGGTAGTAGTCAAGTTTACTACCGACGCTATAATACGCTTCTTCAAGGATTATAGAGACAAGGTTTCCGACGACAGGGGCTTTGTAACCATCGTAAAACACTCTAAAATGTGATGACTTTGCTTCTTTTTTTCCTGAGGTGTCGGAGATGTTTTTGTCAAGTACCTCGGTGTAGTTAATGATTTCGGCCGCGTACTTTTCTTTTTGTTCTATATAGCCGACAAACTTTTTGGCGTTTTCATAGTCATCGAGCTTAAAATACATCTTTGCGATCAGTAGCTTTAAGTCGTCGTTTCGAGGCTGATCTGGGTTGATTTCGTAGGAGGTCAAGAGATTCGAGAGCGAATTTTCATACTCACTGAGCCACATCCGCGCGACCCCTAATCCTTTAAAAGCTATATAATCGTTGTCAACATAAGTTATCGCTTTGTTAAAGCTTTTTATCGCGTCGCTGTATTCGGTGTTAATGACCTGATCCCCACCGATGGCGACAAGGGTGTTGTATAGGTTGGCTTTGATAGCTTTATTCTCACTGTCGATCGCGTGAGCCTGCATGAATATTATGAGAGATTTGGAGTACTCTTTTTTATTGTAAGCGTTTATCCCCTCCATGTTTAATTTTTTCAGCTGGATATCATCAAAATTCGCGATGACATCATCTGTTTTTAGGAGCTTTGCTTTTTGTACTGTAGGATTTTTTTTCGCTGTGCCATATTCTTCTGTCGTGACAGTGGCTGTGGAATCATCGAGTTGAACTATTTTATCAATGTCGCTTTTTTCGATATATCCCAAAAAAAATAGGGCGATCACTATCACAACGAGAAATAGCACTGCGGTCACTTTGTATAGGTGTTTGTAATCAGTTCGGGTGACAGTGCGCCTTCCTTTGTTGAGAGAAAATGCTGGTTGACCGCAATTTGGGCAGTGTGTCTGTGAATAGTATCTTGTTCTACAGTTCGGGCATATCATGGGTAATAAAGCCTTACCTTTCAATTATGAGATTTAAACTTGAAATAATTTAAATATACATTATACTTATATAAAGTAAATAAAAAGTAAATAATTTAATTTTTTATTGTGATAAATGAGCTATATAAATACTAAAAAAAATAAAACCATATATAATGTAGACTTTCGGCATACTTCTTTTGAGGGAAAAGAGCTTTTACCAATATATCAAGAAGCCGCCGAAAAGGCAGTTAGCTTGCTGAATTCTGTCACCGCGTGTGTGTTTTTAATTTCTGATGATAAAAACAACAAAAAAATCAAGACAGTAGCTGGTGTTGGAATAAAAAGAATCCTCGGGAAAGATATTCTGATCAAGGATTCTAACCTTCAATTTATCCTGAAGCTAAAAGAAACCACTATAATATATCCGTCTGACAGTGATGTGGCGGAGAACATGATACTGACTCCACCACTTTTGGTCTCACCAATAAATGTACGTAGAAAATTGCGAGGATTTCTCGCGGTATGCGACAATGTGAGCGGAAAAAAATACAGCAGGCATGACATTAAAGTCGCGGATCTGATTACTTCGCAACTTGTGGATCGTGTCAGCTTTTTAAAGTCTACTCTTGAGCATAACGATTTACTGGCTGACTTAGAGGAGCAGAAGGAGCGTTATCTCAAATTATACGAAAACTCAAACGCTGCGTTTTTCTGGCTTGACAGTGGTGGCAAGATAAATGACGTAAACGGTATCGCCTTGAAGATACTTGGTTATACGAAGAAACAGCTCCTGAGTATGAAAATAGATGAGATTACCAAGGATGAGCGTTTGGGCTACGCGAAGCTCAGGAATATCAGAAAGTTCTACGATGAAGTGACTCTTATAGATAGTAAGGGTAATCAGGTAGATGTTGAGATAAGTCTGAACAAAATAAGGCTCAAGTCAAGGATATATTACATCGGTACCGCTCGCGACATCACCGACAAGAAAATACTAGAGCGGCAGATCAAGCATAGCCGATACAAATTCATGACTATAATTGATGGCATTAAAGACGGAATTCTGCTGTTGGGTAAGGACTTGGAAGTATTAGCTATAAATAAGGAGCAAGCTAAACGTTCTAACGTTTCCGCTACAAAAGCTGTGGGAAAGCACTGTTCTGATATGATCCACAAAGACTCCGGTACTTGTGACTCTATGGATTGTTCGATAAAGAAATCACTCCGTAAAAAAAAGGTACATAAGGAGCTACTTGTCAACACTGATAAAGATAGCGGCGCTAAAGAGTTTATTGAAGTGACGACCTTTCCCCTGCTTGATTCACATAAAAAAGTGGTTCAAGTTATGGCAGTGTTGCGTGATGTGACGAACGAAAAGAATATGCACCACCGCTTGATATATTCAGAAAAACTGGCGACCCTTGGTACTCTATCGGCGAAGATCGGTCATGAAATACGAAATCCTCTTACGGCAATCCTCGCGTGCGCGCAATATCTTGAGATGAAAGATGAGGATAACAAGAACCTGAAGATAATAATCTCTGAGGGGTTCAGGCTTCAGAGTATGGTCAATGACCTGCTTACAATAAGTAAACCTAAAGCGCCTTCTGAAAAGCTTATCTTTCTCGAAAAAGTGATTGAGGATGTAATTGGTTTCTTAAAAAATGTTACCGGTCAAATAAAATATCATAATATTATCAAAGAGTTTGATGAGATACCGCCCGTGATCGGTGATGAGGAGCAACTTAAACAGCTATTCACCAATATCATTCTTAACGCGTCTCAGGCGATGGAGGAAGTAAATCGTAAGGAAGGTGACTTGATCATCGGTACCAAGCTGTCAAAGGATAAAAAATATTCTATAACCTACGTTACTGATTGTGGTAAAGGTATAAATAAAAAGAATTTTGAAAGTATATTTGATCCATTTTTTACTACTAAAGGTGAGAAGGGTACCGGTCTGGGAATGGCGGTCGCGAAGGAAATAATTGATTCTCACAACGGTAAGATAGAAATAAAGAGCAAAGAAAATAGTGGCACAACAATGAGCATTTCACTACCGGCTCAACCTGATTCTTTTATTTAATTTAACAGCACTTTATCATTAACCAAATATATTTGCTATAGTTACAAAAAAATCCTCCTAAAAAAAATATGCCTTGAATATTTAGTTGTTTCAGCTTATTATAAGGAAATCAATCAACAATAAACTTTTATTTTTTTTTATGGGGATCAAATGATTAATTTCAAAATGTTTTTTCAAGAACAGCAAAAAAAAATAAACGCTCTTCGGAGTCATCTTTGACATAGATAAAAAGAAATCACGCTTGGCTGAGTTAGACAAAATCACTTCCGCGAGCGACTTCTGGGACGATAGTGACAATGCGCAAACAGTCCTGAAAGAGCGAGCGCAGTACCAAAAACTTATTGAATCTATCGAATCTTGCGAAGTGGAACTAGAAGAGTCATTCGAATACTACGAGCTTGCTGAGTTGGAAGAAGACGAGGTCGAGATGGCTGAGGCCACCGATCGTTTGCAGGCTATTTCTGAGGAGTTATCACAACTAGAACTGCAAAAACTGTTTTCAGGCAGTCATGATTTGAGCAACGCTATTGTCTCGATCAACGCCGGCGCCGGTGGCACAGAATCGCAGGACTGGGTGGAAATGCTCCTGCGTATGTACTTCCGGTGGGCGGAAAAACACGGATTCAAAACAGAGCTGAACGATTTCCTAGCAGATGACGAGGCGGGATTCAAAAATGTCGTTTTTACCGTCACCGGTGATCACGCGTTTGGAAACCTGAAGTCAGAGTCTGGTATACATCGCCTTGTGCGGATATCGCCGTTCGACTCAAGCGCGAGGCGGCATACATCTTTCGCGTCAGTTTCGGTATTGCCCGAAATAGCTGATGAGGTGGTTGTCGATATCGAGGATAAGGATATACGTATCGACACCTACAGAGCGAGCGGCGCCGGTGGTCAGCACGTCAATAAAACCGACTCCGCTGTACGGATAACTCACCTACCGACGAACCTTGTCGCACAGTGTCAGAGCCAGCGGTCACAACATAAGAATAAAGCCACCGCGATGAAGATATTGAAATCAAAACTGCATGAGCTCGAGCGGCAAAAGCAGGATAAAGAGCGGAAAGATATGCAGTCTTCAAAGATGGATATCGCGTGGGGGAGTCAGATACGCTCGTATGTTATGCAACCGTACAGGCTGGTGAAAGACCACCGCACCAATCAGGAGACCGGTAATGTAGACGCTGTTTTGAATGGTGAGATTGACGATTTCATCAAGGCGTTTTTGTTACAGCAAAAGAGCCCGGAATAAAAAAAACTGCCGGCTCCCTCAAGAACGAAGGAGACCGGCAGTTCTTTTATTATTTTACCAATAAAAATATACACTAATTAAGTGGATTAGCCACTATCTTAAACTTAAACTCAGTCGGAGCTAAAATATGTACGCCTTGCCCTTCACCAATAGCCCAGACAGTCATCTTGCCATCTGTCAAAAGACTCTCTAAGTAGCCTTGATCGAGCCATTTGATCGCGGTAGTGTCCCGCAACTCACCGGCTGAAAAACTGACCATCTCAGCAACCTCGGTAGAGCTACTGTAACTGCCACCAAATGAGTTTGCGAATAGCCTGCCATAACCGCCATTACCGGTGTTAGATGATATGGAATATTTTACATATTCTATCTCTACCTTCTTGATTTTACCTGAGTACTTCTGATAGTCATCATCGTCAGTCAAGTCAATATTTTCTTCATAGGTGTGAGAGTTCTCTGAAATATCAAATATTGTGTTGTAAGTGATGTAAAACGTTATATCGGCAGCGTCCTCTATCGCTTCACAACCACCGATCAAACAAGTCAATAATATTAAAAAAACAATCGAAATCTTTTTCATAAATAGTTTCCTTTCTTATAGGTTTAATGTTTTGGTCCGCACTTTCTTTCACGCGTATCATCGTTCATTTTTCTGTAAAGCACGTCTTTAACAAATGCGAGCGCGTCATCTTTATCGTCGTCATTCACTATCATCTTTACGAGTTCAACCTCATTTTCATCCAATGTTATTACAACCTTACCCATACTTTCCTCCTTGAATAGATCAGTACGTTAACTGTTAATAAAATATTATTTTATATTAATTTTATTGATATTTCAACTGATTTTTTTACAAACCGGCTAAAAAAACGCCACAAAATAGAATTAATGGACTAATGGGAATGAAAGCGCCACCCTGAAACTGTTGACAAACTCGCGTTTCTTTGGCACTCTTACATCATGAACAAAATAATACTCATATCTCTTCTCATCGCCTGTTTCAGCATCTTCTCTACCGGGGAGGCTGTCGCCGCAGGTGTTGTCGGGACACCGCATGACGCGACGAGTGTACCGGCATTAAGCGAAACCGGAACCTGCTCGGTGTGCCATGTACCTCATAAATCTATGATAGATGCCTTATGGACACCATATCAAGCCGGAGATTCACTCGGGAAGGCAAGCGGAGAAGTTGCCTCTTTATGTTCTGCGTGTCATACGTCTTATGGGGGCTACGCTAATATTTTTACGCAAGCTTCATTTAGCGAGAATTTTGTATTCAGCGATTTAAGTCATGGTATGAAAGTCAACCAAACCGTCATGACTGATACTCAGGATGATATCTATAAATCAGGGCTACCATATACTGGTGCTGATGATTATGCTGAGGGTGGAGCAGTGGGACTTGCGAACACTATACAATGCACAACCTGCCACAACGTACACGATAACGAAACGAACAGACCGTTCCTGCGCGTCAACATCCGCGACCTTTGCGTTTTGTGTCACTTAGGTCGGGCGCACAGCGGTGGGGAGTGGATTGAGGCGACTTATATTGGATACAAAGACAGCAAGTGGGTATCAAAAAGTTCTAAAAATATCGACCGCTGGTCTGGTGGCTTCGGTCTCAACAACCTCGGCTCGCACCCGGTCGGGGTCGATATCACCGCTGACAGAGGCGGTGCCTCACCAATCATAGATTTCCCCACCACCTGGATGCAACTCTTCGAGAGCTCGAACGGCGCGCTCGACGCGACTTACGCTGACGGTGGCGGTCGCTGGAACCTCGGAAGGCACACCGCGACGGGCGCGGGATTCGTTCCCGGCTCCGGTATCGACGGCGGCGTAACATGCGTGTCTTGCCACGCTGTCCACGGGGTTCAGGACGATTCCGACCCGTCGCTCGACCTGCTCCCGAACGACGGTACGCCGTTTAGCCACAACCCGAACGTTAACCTGCTCGCGTATCCGCAGTCGGTGACGACGCTAGCCGGTATGAAGATCGCAAACGGTATGTACTCAGGTGACCGAGTGACAGACGGGAGGAGCGGGCTCTGCGAACAGTGCCACATCGGTGGTACGACAGGGGCGGAAACATTCCGGCTCGTGCAGGGCAACGGTGAACTGTACGGCGGGAAGTACCGCCCGAACCCCGGGGCAACGGACTACTCGCACCCTATAGATGACGCGGTGGCGCTGACTGACCCTGTGTCGGCGTTCCCGGCAGGCTGGCCGCGCGGCGATGACGGCAAAAAGGCTGGTGCGGGCTACCCCCGCCCGATCTGCGAGTCGTGCCACGTTCCACACGCGGCGCGCGCGGCAGTGGTGGTCGACGGTGGTCGCAAGGATCTGGAGCTACCGGTGAATACGCGAGACAGAGCGGGCTCTGGGCAGTTTCTACTCCGAGCTAAAGCAGCGGATATATGCGGAAAGTGCCACAGGGAAACGAAAGAGCTTGGCGCGGGGAAGGCACATAACATAGACAAATAGTACACGGGAATAGGCGGAAAGGCGGATTTGCACGGATTGGCTTTTGTGTGGTTTTCACGTCCCACAAAACCTTATCATTCCTTGCAAAGGAAGTATTAAAAAAATCCGCTTTTATCGGCTTTTTCCGTCTCTTCCGTGTGCGATAAGTTTTTATTTTTTCATTGACTAAAAGGTGATTCATGGGTAAATTCGGACAGTTGCTCCAGGAAAAGCGGCTCATAAAATATGGTATTGTCGGCATAACCGGAACGGTAGTCGATGTCGCGTGGCTGTACCTGCTGGTGGAGTTTTTTTCGCTGAACGTCATCCACGCGGCGACGATCTCGTTCATGCTCGCGGTGGTAAACAACTACTACTTCAACGCTAAGTGGACATTCGAGCAGAAGCAGAAGAAGTATAAGGCGCAAAAAATCAAATTCTACGCGGTATCTGTTGTAGGGCTTTTCATCAACATCATTTGTATGATGTTTTTTGTCAACCTGCTCGCGATATACTACATAGTCGCCAAGTTGTTGACCTCATGCGTCGTCCTGACGTGGAATTTCCTCGGCAATCAATACTGGACATTTTTTGAGGAGATACCACACCATTTAGAGGAGATCACCCCGGAGTACGAGCTGAGCATTATCATACCGGCGTATAATGAAGAGAAGCGGATCGTTGACACTTTGCGAAAGATTGAGAGTTTTTTAAGCAAAAAAAAGCTGACGTATGAGATAATTGTAGTGGATGACGGTAGCCGTGACAAGACTGTTGAGGTAGTCAGGAATAGCGGAGTAACCAATCTGCGGATTATACAGAAGGAGATAAACCGGGGTAAGGGAGATTCGGTCAGGCTCGGGATGCTCAGCGCAAAGGGGCGATACGCACTATTCACTGACGCTGATAACTCTACCCCGATCGAAGAGTTTGACAAAATGCGAGATTATTTTGACGACTACAAGGTAATAATTGGTTCACGATACCTGAGAAATAGCAACGTTGAGATCCGCCAGCCGTTCTACCGGCGATTTGTCAGCCGTCTAGGGAACTTGCTGATACGCGCTATCCTCATCGACAACATACATGATACACAATGCGGCTTTAAGGCGTTTGAACTTGTAGCCGCGCGGAATATTTTCAGCCGTGTGACAGTAGAACGGTTCGGCTTTGATATGGAAGTACTCGCGATAAGCAAGATGCTAAAATACGAGATCAAAGAGGTCGGTGTCCACTGGATAAACGATCCGAAGAGTAAGATCCACATAATCAAGGATTCTATGAAAACATTCATAGAACTGATATATGTAAAATTGAGTATCTGGGTTGGCAGGTACGAGTGAGCATCTATAAAAAACATCTCTGAAAAGGTGTTGATTATATTATTTAAGCCGCGTATAGGTTTTTTCTTGTAAATTCAAACCGAAACAATAACAGGTACTACCCTGTTTCACTGTCCGACACGATCTTTCCATCCTTGAGCGTTATTATCCGCCTGGCGTAGTCACTGACCGACTTTTCATGTGTTATAATGATGACAGTCTTACCATTCGCGTTTAGCTCTTTGAATATAGACATAATATCGTCAGAGGTCTTGCTGTCGAGGTTGCCGGTAGGCTCGTCGGCGAGGATCAGGTCCGGGTTGTTGATAAGCGCGCGCGCGATAGCGACCCTCTGCTGTTCACCGCCTGAAAGCTCTGTCGGTTTGTGCTTCATCCGATGTTTCAGTCCGACTTGTTCTAGCTTCTCACAGCTTAACTTTTTATAGTTCAGTGAAAACTTCTTCGAGTATAGTAGCGGTAGCATGACGTTTTCGAGCGAGCTTTTCCGCTGGATCAGGTTAAAGGACTGGAAGACAAAGCCGATCCTCTCGTTCCGCATGAGCGATATTTCAGCGTCATTCATCCGCGTTACATCCTTACCACCAAAAAAATATTTTCCGCTCGATGGTCTGTCGAGAAATCCTAGTATATTCATTATAGTAGACTTGCCAGAGCCAGAAGCGCCTTTGATAACGGTGAACTCACCGGGCTTGATCTCAAAGCTCACATCACTCAGCGCCGCGACTTCCCCTTGTGCGAAAGAATAAATCTTGCTGATATTTTCAAATATTATCATGGCTTTCAAGTTAGCATATCTGTGGTGCGTTGACAAGTTTGAAAAAGAAGTAATCAGTACAAATCCGCGACTACCCGCGTTCGCGAGAAAAAACTGAAATAGGGGTTGCGTTTTTCGTAAAAAATGTTTATATTACGCATGACTTAATTAAGAATTTAATAAGAACAGTAGTATCATGTCAGGAGGTAGTATTTAGGTATGCCAATTTATGAGTATCGTTGCAATGAGTGCAACCACGAGTTTGAAGTATTTCAGAAGATGAGTGATGACCCTGTAAAGAGTTGTGAAAAATGTTCAGGTGACGTAGAAAAACTTATCTCACAATCATCGTTCGCGTTGAAGGGGACTGGATGGTATGCGACAGACTACGCAAAAAAGGATAAAAGCAGAGTAGCGAAGGAAAGCTGTAAAGCGACAAGTGACGCTTGCGCTGGTTGTCCTTCTGCCAGCTAATTGATTACAATCTTTCTCTTGATCAATTTTTTGCCGAAACTATAAACTATGGAAATTATTAAATATAGTGATTTCTCACACCTTGATATCAATCAAAGTGTGATTTCTATCGGTAACTATGATGGAATTCACATCGGTCACCAGTACATAATAAGAGAACTCACATCAAAGAGCATCCGCACTTCAAGTAAATCCATTCTTTTGACGTTTGATCCGCATCCAAAGGAGTTTTTCGCGCCTAAGGGGCATAAACCTTTTTTGCTCACGAATTTTTCCGAGAAAGCTAATATTATCGGTGGGTTTCCAGTAGATTACCTTATATGTTTTGAATTTAACAATAAATTCGCGTCGATGCCGGCCGAAGACTTTGTAAATAATATTCTTATCGATAAACTGAAAGTAAGTGAAATAATCGTCGGTTACGATTTCAACTTTGGGAAGGATCGCAAGGGTAACACTGATTTTCTTGAGGAGATGGGTGAGGAAAAAGGGTTTAAAGTAAGTATCGTCACCGCTAAGAAGATGGGTGATGAAGTGATAAGCAGCTCACATATTCGAGAGTTGATCTCAAGGGGTAATGTCCGCAAGGCCGCGCGTTTTCTCGGGCACAACTACTCTATGTCTGGCAGTGTGATTAAGGGGAAGAATGTCGGGAAGAAGATAGGTTTTCCGACTGTCAACTTGAGCGTTCAGAACAAGCTGCTTCCGGCGGACGGCGTTTATTCCGTGCTTGTATTAGTCGGCGCGGAGAAGCTGTATGGTGTCGCGAATATAGGTTATCAACCTACTTTTGGTGACGAGAACGAGCACAGTATAGAGGCTCACATAATGAACTTTAACGGTGATCTTTATGGTAGCGAGGTGAGTGTTGAGTTTGTTGATCGTTTGCGTGAAGAACGCAAATTCAGTTGTGTCGATGAGTTGACCATGCAGATAGAAGAGGATGTAACTACCGCGAAAGCGTCACTAATGGGTAAATAAATTGAAGAAAAAAATATCGTTAGCGCTCGGCTTTTTGGTCAGCGCGATTTTTTTATATATCGCTTTTAAGGGCGTTAACGTGGACGAACTTCTCGCCGCCCTAAAAAAATGCAACTACTTGTATATCATTCCGGCAGTAGCTGTTATGTACGGTCTTTTTATCATCCGTACTCTGCGCTGGGACTACCTTGTAAGACCGATAACAAACGCGAGTTTTAAGAATCTCTTTTCCGCTACAATGATAGGGTTCATGGCGAATAACACGCTACCTTTCCGGCTCGGGGAGTTCGCGCGCGCTTATGTTCTGGCGAAGGATGAAGACGCGAAAATGTCGGCGGTTTTCGCGACGATCGTTATCGAACGGCTTTTCGACGGTATGACAATACTGCTCATACTTATGGCGACTTTTCTTACGGTCGATCTCACGAAGATAATTTCACCTGAGGCGACCGAAAATATAAAATCCCTTGGGTACAGCTCTTTCGGGCTGTATCTCGTGATAATTGCCTTCATAATCTTCTTGAACCGTCGGTACGATAGCGCGATGAAGCTCGCGGGGTTCTTCTTAAAACCATTCCCTGAAAAGTTCACGAATTTTATTCTGAAGCTCTTAGATTCGTTCAGCTCCGGTCTAAAAATCGAAAAAAATTTTAAAAATATCTTCATGATACTGTTTTATTCACTTTTACACTGGATTTTTTGCGCACTTCCGATATATATAGTATTAAAGGGGTTCGATCTTCAAACATTTGACTACAGCCTCGCGATCGAAGCGAGTTTTGTAGTGTTGATCATGAAGACATTCGCCGTAATGATACCTGCGGCACCCGGATACATAGGTACACTGAATGTCGCTGTCGTGATCGCGCTGGCGTTTTACGGAGTACCAAAGGCTGAAGCGGTGAGCATTTCTATCATCATCTGGGCGGTTGATTTTCTACCGCCGGTTATCTTGGGGGCGATCCTACTATGGACGAAGAACATATCTATAAAGAGCATTGAAGAAGCTAAAGACGCCGATGTGGCTATGGGAGGGTAAATATGAGTGAGGAGCAAAAAATCGTCGCGATATTCGGTTTTCCGATTTCGCATTCGCTGTCGCCGGTCATGCACAACGCCGGGTTCAAGGAGCTCGGTTTGGACTACAAGTATCTGCCGTTTAAAGTAAACCCCTCGGATTTGAAGGCTGCTGTCAATGCTTTGAGAGCGCTTAATTTTCTTGGGGCAAATATTACTGTACCCCACAAAGAAACTGTCATGGAGTATCTCGATGAGGTAACTGAAAACGCTTTTTTGATAGGCGCCGTCAATACTATTGAGAATATCGATGGCAGGCTTATTGGGCACAATACTGACTGCAAAGGGTTTGTCACCGCTCTTAAAGCTGCCGGAATAAAGGATTTTAAAAAGTCGCGAGTCGTCATAGTCGGTGCCGGTGGCGCCTCAAAAGCCGCGTGCGTGGGGCTTTTGCGCGAGGGTGTTAAGCATCTTACCATCGCGAACAGGACAGGGCGTAAAGCTGAACTGCTTTGTGATAATTTTAAGGGGTGTTTTTGTAAGGCTAAGATAACTGTATGCCCGCTGAATGATGATGATTTGAGCGTTGTTTTTGCTGAGTGCGATATTCTGGTCAATACTACATCGGTCGGGCTTGGTGGCGAAACGTTGAAGCTTCCGCTTAAATCCCTGAAGGAGGGTGCGTTAGTCTATGATATGGTTTATAACCCTCCGAAGACAAAACTGCTTAAGCAGGCGAAAAAACTCGGACATAGTATCGAAAACGGGTTGAATATGTTGCTCTATCAGGGGACAGAGGGTTTTGAAATATGGACGAAAGAAGCAGCACCAATAGAAGTGATGAAGGATGCGCTCTTTAAATCGGCTTATGGCGAGTAGATGTCATAGCTTCTTTCAGAACAAATCAGCTTTCATTAAATCATTAAATAAATACCTTTACATATCACAATATAATAGTATACTTAAATACATATAACTTTTGGAGAAAGTTTGTGTCATCATCAAATAAATGTTTAGTCATCAGCAGTGATACTGAGTTTAAGCAGTCTATCAAGTCGATGTTGTCAGAAATGAACATAGATGTTACGTTTATTATCAAGACAAACCGGCTTTATAGCACACTGAAGAAGGCTTTTAATGTTGTGCTTTATGACCTCGATGGGGAAGCGAAAGACCACTTCGAGTCGATAGAGAATATCAAAATATTATCTCCAGCCCTACCAATCATGGTCGTAAGTAGCTCAAAAAAATTTGAAACAGCTCAAAAAGTCATAAGAGCTGGCCTGCTTGACTACATAACCAAACCTGTATCAAAAAAAACGCTTACTGAAACAATAGGAAACGCATTACGCGAAAATTTCTACCGAATCAGCAAAAATAAAATGATGAAGTACGCGCAACAAAGGACGTATGAGATAGTGCTCTTGAAGGAGATCGGTGAAGCTATGACGCAACCGACTCTGAACATTAACTACCTTCTTGATAAAATAATACACCTGATCGCGGACCTGCTTGATGTCAAAATAGTTTCTATCATGATGGTAGACGCAGAGGCTGAGTGTCTCAAAATGAGCGCCTACAAAGGTCCATCGAGGAGCAAGAAAGTCAGGGACGCGAAGATAAAAGTTGGTGAGGGCGTTGCCGGGCATGTCGCTATGACTGGGGAACCATTGCTGATTAATGATATTGAAAGCGCTCCTAAATTTTCGCAAAGTAACTGGGGGGAAAAGGTTTACAGTACTAAATCGCTACTGACCGTACCGATCAAGCTGAAAGATAAAGTTATTGGGATCGTTAACATCAACAACAAAACTGATGGTAGTGAGTTTAACGATAATGATAAGAATATTCTGACTACTATTTCAAACCAGGTTGCTGTTTCAATTGATAACTTTAAACTTTACACTGAGATAGCCGAGAGCGCTAAGGATCTCAAGACGACAAACCAGAAGCTTGCTGAGATCAGCTCCGCGAAGTCAGAACTGCTGTGCAACCTTTCACACGAGCTAAAAACGCCACTCACATCGGTAATAGGTTACTTAGAGCTGTTACTGAACTTTTCAGAAGGCGAGTCAGAAGAGACTAAGGATGAGTACCTTAATATTATCCACTCTGAGGCTCTTAAAATCGCGCAGTTGATCGAGAGGATACTAAACTTTTTTAACCTCGAGACGAACAAGATAGAGTGGAATATGTCAGAAGTGAACATAAACAGCATAATAGAAGAGATTATAAAACAGTTTCAATCGCGGATGGCGAAGCAGAACATTAAGTTCAGGTACGAAAATAAGATTAAAGACGTAAAAATATACGCGGATATAAATATGTTGCAGAAGGCGTTTGAGCACCTGCTGGACAACGCTATCAAGTTCAATGATGATAGGCGTGTTATCAATATCAAGGTTGAAAACTACCTTGAGAATCACACCAGTTATGTGCGTGTGATCATGTTTAATACCGGAAAAAAGATAAAAGATGAACATATTGAAAAGATATTTGAGGATTTTTACCAACCCGGTAATGTCCTTACGGACAAACCTGAAGGGGTAGGGCTTGGGCTTGCGACCGTTCAGGGGATCTTCAAAAAGCATAAAGGTTTCGTCAGGCTCGACACATCCAACGAAGATGGTAACACTTTTTTATGCGCAATGCCTATCATTGACACTATCTAGAGTCGCATAATATATTATATAATTAACCAAAAAACTAGGAGGGGCAACTATGTCATGCAGTTATAAAAGCGCGAAGGGTTTTTTATTCTCCGCTACAAAAGCGGGATTGAAAAAGAGTGGTAATCTCGACCTTGCCCTTATCTTCTCAAAATCCAAGGCGTCTGCCGCCGCGGTTTTTACAAAAAACGCGGTGAAGGCCGCACCAATATACATTAGCATGGAGAATGTCAAGAACGGTCACTGCCAGGCGGTCATCGTCAACAGCGGTAACGCGAACGCCGCAACAGGGGAACCCGGGCTTGAGGACGCTCAGAAAATGGCGTTCTACGCGGCGCAGTGCCTGAACCTCGACGCGAGTGATGTTGTTGTCGCCTCTACCGGTGTTATCGGGGAGAGGCTTAATATACAGAAGATTAAGGACGTGCTACCGAATCTCTGCCACTCTGTTGAAGAGTGTAAAATCGACGAGTTCAGCAGGGCTATAATGACGACGGACACGTTCCCGAAGTTGGCGCAACGTACTATCATGCTCGGGGAGAAGGAGGTCATCATAAGCGGTGTCGCGAAGGGCTCGGGGATGATAATGCCGAACATGGCGACTATGCTTGGGTTCATAATGACAGATGCTGAAGTCGATCACAGGTATTTAAATGTAATCCTTAAAGAGAGAGTCAGCGCGACTTTCAACCGTGTTACTGTGGACGGTGACACGAGCACGAATGATATGGTGCTACTTATGGCAAACGGTGAGTCCGGCGCGAAGAAGGTGCTACCGGATACTCACGAGGCGGAACTGTTCTGCAACGCTCTCCACGAGGTGATGTATGACCTGAGCGTCATGCTCGCGAAAGACGGGGAGGGTGCCACAAAACTGATCAAGGTAATTACAAAGGGCGCGAAATCTGAGAGTGACGCTGAGAACGTCTCCCGCGCGGTTGCCAATTCTCCGCTCGTAAAAACTGCTTTTTTTGGGGAGGACGCTAACGTCGGACGTTTAATGATGGCGCTCGGTAACGCCGACGCAAAGATATATCCCAACGAAATAGATATATATATCAATGACATACTGATAGTGAAGAGTAGTCTTGTTGCCGGTGACGTACGCGGTGAAAACGTCACAAACGCTCTCAAAGGTAAGGAAATATCAGTGACAGTAGACCTCAATGTAGGGCAGGCGATGGCGGAAATTCTCACCTGCGACTTTTCATACGATTATGTGAAGATCAACAGTGAGTACACAACGTAAAGTATCGTCTGGAATCAACTAGACAATTTATGAATAACTGATGGTATAACCCCGAGAAGATCAGTAGCGATTATTCCAACCCGCCCGAATTTTTCTGATATCTCATCGCCGACCGCGCCGTGAACGTATGTTCCTATGATACATGACCTCAAAACATTCAGCCCCTGCGCGAGCGCACCACCGACCATTCCAGTAAGCACATCGCCTGTGCCGGCGGTCGAGAGAGCGGAGTTACCCGTGCTGTTGACGTGTATCTTCTCGTCTTTCGTCGCTATTATCGTGTCCGCGCCTTTTAATATCAGCGTGACAGAATTGTCAACCGCGAATTTTCTCGCTATAGCGATTTTGTTGCCTAGCACTTCAGCAGTGGTCATGCCGACGAGCCGCGCCATCTCAGCGGGGTGGGGCGTGAGTATCAGTTCTGTTTTCGCGTCCTTGAGAATCGATACATCCTCAGCGATTATATTGAGTCCGTCAGCGTCGATCACAACCGGTATACCTTTGATCTTAGCGATGAGCTTTTTTACCAGCCGTGCGGTTTCAGGGTGAGTGGATGTCCCCGGGCCGATAATAATAACGCTCTTCTTCTCAGTGAGTTCCATTATTTTGCCATACGCGTCTTCGCTAAAAAAACCGTCGATATCGCCGACAGGCTCTGTCATCACTTCGGTGACTTTCTCCTCGAATATAGGGTTGAGGCTCTCAGGCACTGCCATTGTGACGAGCCCCGCGCCCATCCGAAGCGCCGCGGTAGCTGTCATAGCCGCCGCGCCGGTTTTGCCCTTTGACCCGGCGATGACGAGCGCGTGACCGAAGTCACCCTTATGTGTGTTATCTTTTCTTTTGAGATGCAGTATCAGACGCCGCATGTCAGATTCTTTCACTATGAAATTTTTGATACCTATACCGACCTTTTGAGAGATCGCGTCTGGTATGCCGATATCGGCAGTGACGACATTCCCGCACTGCTCTTTTCCGGGGTAGATAACTTGTCCGATTTTTTCGTAGGCGAATGTAACTGTTAGGTTTGCCATGACCGCTATGCCGAGTGATTTTCCGGTGTCAGAATCAACCCCGGATGGGATATCCACCGCGATGACGTATTTCTCCGAACTGTTTATTAAATCGATAGCGGATCTGTATAGTCCCTCGATCGGTCGCCCGAGTCCGGTACCGAATATCGCGTCTATTACAAAATCGCAGTGCGTCAGTGCGTGTTTTAGTGTGAGAGTGTCATTGCATTCGCTCACTTCGGCGCCGATATTTTTCAGTATATCGTAGTTTATTTTGGAGTCACCCTTTAATACAGCTGTTGGGGATAGTGTGAGTATTTTTACGGCAATGCCTTTGTTTATGAGCTTCCGCGCTATCGCGAAACCATCACCACCATTCTTCCCAGGACCGGTGATTATGAGAAAATTGCGCGACTCGTGCCCCTCAATAGAGTAAATCGCGGAGCAGACTTCGCTCGCGGCGTTTTCCATAAGGACGATGCTTGGTATTTTTGTGGTATTGATCGCGTGTTCATCAATAGCTCTCATCTGAGAGGAAGTAACAAGTTTCATGAATTACCTTTCAAGTATAACGTTTGCCATAGCATAATCACCATCATCAGTGAGAGCCAGGTGGATATGTTTGACGTGTAAGTTTTTCGTAAACTGCTTTGTGAGACCATAGAGCTTGAAAGATGGCGCGCCATCCTCATTATTTATTACTTCGACTTCAGAAAGTTTTACATTATATCGCATCCCTGTTTTAAGCGCCTTTAAAAACGCTTCTTTCGCGGCGAACCTGAGCGCCAGACACTGAACGCGATTTTTTCTCGCATTACATTTTGCAATTTCGTCAGGTGTATAAACTTTTTCTAAGAACTTATCGCCATATTTTTCAAGGAGTTTTTCTATTCGTGAAATCCTGACGATATCATTACCGGTACCTATAATCATTTTTTGTCACCTTATAAAAAGAAATAACCAGAGTAAATACCCAAGATGCAACTATAAAACGAACAAGCTATAATGTTTATAATTAAATAATACCTTAGAATAAAATAAAATACAATTTATGATTTATTTTGTTACCCTATAAGCGATTTCATCTCTCGCACCGCTCTCTCAAATCCTACATACAAAGCCCTCGATACAATACTGTGCCCGATATTGTACTCTACGATCTCCTTAATTGATCTGATCTTCTGAATATTGATGTAGTTTAGACCATGACCCGCGATTATTTCAAGGTTAAGCTTCGAACCCATTTTGACAGCATTGATGATATTTACAAGCTCCTCATCCTCAAGTTTTTCAGTTTTTGCCTCGCTGAATCTGGCAGTATTGAACTCTACCGCATCGACCCCGAGCATGTGTGACTTTTTTACCGCGTCTAAGTCTGGATCGATAAAGAGGCTTACTTTTATGTTCGCGTCCTGCAAAGCGTTTACGCACTTCGCCAAAAACGCGCTGTTTGTTTTTACATCCAGACCACCCTCTGTGGTAAGCTCTTCGCGTTTTTCCGGGACAATTGTGCAACAGTCAGGCTTTATATTGAGCGCTATCTGCACCATCTCCTTTGTTGCCGCCATCTCTAGGTTCAGCCGAGTCTTGATCGTCTCACGGAGTATCTTTAAATCCCTGTCTTGTATATGCCGCCTGTCTTCACGTAGATGTACTGTAATCCCATCCGCCCCCGCCAGCTCAGCCAATACCGCCGCGTGCACCGGGTCAGGCTCAATACCCATCCGCGCCTGCCTTACTGTCGCAATGTGGTCTACATTCACGCCTAACTTTGCCATTTTTACGCATCCTCCCCGATTTCTTTGGTTATGTGAGCGACTATCTCATCGACATATTCATTTATTTTTTTCTTGTTTTCCCCCTCTATCATTACTCGTAAGAGCGGTTCTGTACCGGAGTAACGGACGAGCAGCCGTCCATCATCCCCGAGCTTACTCTCAACGTCAGTGAGGATCGGTTTCAGCCCTTTTATGTTACTTATCGCCGGTTTTTTCTTTACCCGTAAGTTTTTCAGCACCTGTGGGTAAGTGGTCATGCACTTCGCCAGCTCAGAGAGCTTTTTTCCGCTACGGATCATTATGCTGAGTACCTGAAGAGCGCTTAGTATACCGTCCCCAGTAGTGCTGTGGTCAAGGAAGATCAGATGCCCGGACTGTTCGCCACCAAAATTACTGCCGATATTACGCATCTTCTCGACAACATACCTGTCACCGACATCAGCGCGGACTACGATGCCACCAGCTTTGGTGATAGCTTTGTCTAGTCCGAGGTTACTCATCGTAGTCGCGACGAGTGTATTGTTTTTGAGCGTTTTATTTTTGAGCATATCGATTGCGCAAATTGCCATAATCTTATCGCCATCGACAACTTCTCCCTTTTCATCAATAAAAATAACCCGGTCGCTATCGCCATCTAGCGCTATGCCTACATCTGCCTTAGTCTTGAGCACTATCTTTTGAACGACTTCAGGGTATAAAGCACCGCAGTTGGCGTTTATGTTTATGCCGTTAGGGTTAACACCGCGCTTGATCACTTCGGCGCCGAGTTCTGAGAATACCGCTGGGGCGATCTTGTATGCCGCACCGTTCGCACAGTCTACTACCATCTTTAAACCATCTAATGTAAGCTCCTTAGGAAATGTATGCTTGAGGTAAACGATGTAACGCCCCTGCGCGTCATCTATCCTGAATGCTTTCCCGACTTCTTGCGCTGTCGGGCGGAGTGCGTTTATCTTTTTGCCTGATATTAGTTCTTCCATCTCAAGTTCAGCCGAGTCAGGCAGTTTAAAGCCGTCCCGGGAGAAAAATTTAATGCCATTATCCTGAAACGGATTATGAGACGCTGAAATCACCACTCCGGCGTCAGCTCTCATGCTTGATGTGATGAAGGATATTCCCGGGGTCGGCAGAGGCCCCACGAGGAGAACGTCTACCCCCATTGAGCATATTCCGGCCGCGAGCGCGTTTTCAATCATATACCCTGACAAGCGCGTGTCCTTCCCTATTACTATTTGATGACGCTTATCGTTCACCTTAAATATGTGCGCCGCCGCCCTCCCGAGCGCAAGCGCTGTTTCTGCGGTCATCGGTTCAATATTCGCAATTCCTCTGACACCATCAGTGCCAAAAAGTTTTTTCATCTTTTTTTCCCTTCACTATTCTTTTGCTTGGTATCGCTAGGTTCAATTATCTTTTTCTCGATAATAGGAGAGGTGTTTGTCACCTCAAAGAGAACCGGTATAGTTTCTATTATATCTATTCTAAATGGAAGCTCGATTGCCGGTTTTAGTCGGATAGAATTTTCTAATACATTTTCAGCCTCAACATAAGCGACAATATCTTCTTTGGAGAGAATATCCATATTCAAAAAAGGCCCGATAAGGATTATATCCATTTTGTCAGGAACTACTGAATAAGTATTTCCCTCAATACCACGAACAGAGACCGGCACATCTTTGAACTCTTTTTCAACTATCGCCTCTTCTATCTCGATAGTGGCGGATATGTTTTGTTTATCCAGGTCGATAAGAGTCAGGTTATGATACTTTTCATCAACCACGAGATCAAGCTCTTTCTGTACCGATGCCTTCGCGCCATCTATATTGAGCTCAACAGTCGAGATAAATGTGATTTCATCAAGCTCACTCTTTGCGCCTTTTATCGCGATAAAATTTGTGGAAATCGACTGTTTCACAACCTTATAACCTTCTGCCGGCTTTCCGATAATGTTTATCCGCACCGGCACTTTTTTAAGAATCTCCTCCTCAAGTCTGAGGGCGATTTCTTTAGGACTTATCTTTGTTATTCTCAATCCCGGAGGCAGGGCCAGCTTGTCAGTCAATATACTGAATGTTGAAAGCCCCGGAGTAATGTCGGTCAGGTCAATAGTGTATTTATCTATTCTGGTGTTACTCAGGATCGTCGTACGCCCGCTTACCCTTATTTCTACTTTGTCAAGGAAATCATCAGTAATAATAAGGTTCGACGGTATGTTCTTAAACTCCAAGTCAAGGGTAAAACTTTGCTCGGAGTAAGTTTTCCTCTCACCAGAGACGAAGAACCAGAGTGTAATCGCGAATACTAACGAAAACAGTTTCAGCCCAAAATTTTCAAAAAAACCTTTATTCAACTTGCTTCCTTATCCTTATATTTACCTTAATCTTTTTCTATCAATAAAATGCCTTTTCAAAAGCTCCCATAGATCAGATTCGTCTAAGTTCCGGGAGATTTTCCCGGCTGACACCAAAGAGATACTGCTTGTCTCTTCAGAAACGACGATAACAACAGCGTCTGTCTCAAGTGAGATCTCCATAGCCGCTCTATGTCGTGTACCGAGGCTCTTACTCAAACTCGTATCCATCGTAATAGGTAAGAAGCATCCGGCGGCTTTTATTCTGTTTTGTTGTATTATTATAGCACCGTCGTGTATCGGGGTGTGCTGGAAGAATATGCTTGTTATCAGCTCTTTTGAGACTTTCGCGTCGAGCTCGCCCCCTCCCTCGACGTAATCCTTCAGCCCTGTTTCTTTCTCTATGACGATCAAAGCGCCGCTTTTCTTTTCGGCAAGCAACACGCTAGCTTTGATGATCTCTTCGAGGATGTATACTTCTTCTTTTTTCTCTTTGTCCCGCTCCCCAAAAAATGGCGCTTTTCCGACTGATGTCAAGGCACGCCTAATATCGTTTTGGAAGAGAACTACTATAACAAGGATGAGCGAGTTCATGATGTTGTTCAAGAACCAGCGGGTCATGACGAGTTCGCTTTTCAGCGAGATCATGTATATGCCGGCTATGACAGCCAGCCCCAATAACATCTGAACGGCGCGGGTCCCTTTTATCATAAGCAATATTCGGTAGGTGACAAACGCGACAATGAGAATGTCCACCGAGTCCTGCCAGTCTGGAAATATGAATTGAGTGCTAAACATATTCATCTTATTATTTCAACGCCTCTGCGATTTTTATTGCATGGATGGTTTCTTTTACATCGTGCACCCGCAGTAAGTTCGCACCGTTAATGACCGAAACTACATTCGCGGCGGTAGAGCCGTTAAGCCTGTCAGTCGCGTCGGCGCCGGTCAACTGTCCAATAAAAGACTTCCTTGAAACCCCTATCATGATCGCCTTCCGAAGTGCTTTAAATTCACTGAGCTTTTTCAAAATCTCAGTATTGTGATCAAGTAGTTTGCCAAACCCTATACCGGGATCAATTATTATATTTTTGCTTTTTATACCGGCGGCTTCTGCTTCGTCAACCGCTTCCTTCAGGTAATCGAATATCTCAGTTACAACGCAATCATATTTTGGGTTCTTTTGCATATCCCTCGGGGTACCCTTTATGTGCATCAGTATGACCGGTACTCCTGCATCGGCGACAGTTTTTTTCATCTCAGGATCAAACCGCATCGCAGAGATATCGTTGATCATATCCGCGCCTGCGTCAAGCGCTCTTTTTGCGACATCAGCCTTGTAAGTATCGACTGACACCGGAACAAAGAAATTTTTCTTTATTTCAGTGATAACCGGTATTACCCGTTTGAGCTCTTCTTCAAGCGGCACGGGCTTCGCCCCGGGCTTGGTGGATTCGCCACCGATATCTATAAAATCCGCCCCCTCATTTATCATTCGCTCGACATGGGTCAGCGCGGTTCTTATGTCACAAAAGTAGCCACCATCAGAAAAAGAGTCAGGCGTAACGTTCAGTATCCCCATTACATGTGTTTTTTCACTGAAATCAAAAGTTTTAGCGCCGCACGTCAACGGCGGAGTGCTGAATTCATCAGTTGTGATGACAGCCTCTATCTCGTCGGCGAGTTCTTTTACACCAAAAGGCTGTAATCGAAATTTTTTAAAGCCACGTTGAAGTTGTTTTTCAGTCGCCATTATTATCGCGTCTGTATAGTCTACCTTACTATTTATCACGTTCCTGTGAACAGCGACGTCAGCGCCTAAAGAGAGCATTTGTTGTTTGATTATGTTGGCTTGGCGCAGATCAAGGTGTGATACCTTGATATTATAGTGACGCGTTTTACCAGACATTATGGTGACCCCAGCAGGGTCCACCCCGATTTTTTTCAGCTCAGTAGCGGCTTCATTCTTCTCTGTAAGCCGCAGTATCCTGATGTTATGTGATGACAATTTTACACCTGTCAGATTATATTAGCCGGCTAACTTTTTTTTTCAGTAGTTTTGGTAAGCCGTTCACCGCGGACTATCCTGTCAACATCATCACCGTCAAGCACTTCATACTCTAATAGAGACTCCGATATCGCGTGTAGCTGGTTTATGTTGTCGGTTAAGAGTTTTCTTGCTTTGCTGTAAGCATCAGTCACAATACGCTTGATCTCATTGTCGATCTCAAGTGCTGTGACATCACTATAATCTTTATGCGTCGCAATCTCTTTCCCTAAGAATATCTGTTCATCCTTCTTACCGAAAGCCAGTGGCCCTAGCTTTTCGCTCATACCCCAATTGCACACCATCTTACGCGCAAGCTCGCTCGCTCGCTCTATGTCGCTCCCCGCGCCAGTGGTCATGTGGTTTAAGACAATTTCTTCAGCTGCGCGACCTCCCATTAATATAGCAATATTGTTAAGGAGGTAGTCCTTCGGGTATGTGTGTTTCTCATCTATCGGCAGTTGCTGTGTCAGTCCCAGCGCATGTCCCCGTGGAATAATTGATACTTTGTGAATCGGATCTGTGCCTGGCATCAATATAGCGACAAGCGTATGTCCGGCTTCATGATACGCTGTGTTTCGCTTTTCATCGTCACTTATAATCATGCTTTTGCGCTCAGACCCCATCAGCACTTTATCTTTTGCCAAGTCAAACTCACTCATTTCTACACATTCTTTATCATGTCTCGCGGCCAAAAGCGCTGCTTCATTGACTAGATTTGCCAAGTCAGCGCCAGAGAACCCTGGTGTTCCCCGCGCGATTATTTCCAAATTAACGTCATCGCCCAGCGGGGTTTTTTTTGTATGTACTTTCAGTATACCGAGCCGACCGCGTATGTCAGGTTTTGAAACTACAACTTGACGGTCAAACCTGCCCGGTCGTAATAACGCCGGGTCAAGGACGTCTGGTCTGTTAGTCGCGGCGATAAGGATTACACCTTCGTTCGACTCAAAACCGTCCATCTCCACTAAAAGCTGGTTAAGTGTCTGCTCCCGCTCATCATGACCACCTCCGAGCCCAGCTCCTCTGTGGCGTCCTACCGCGTCGATCTCATCAATAAAAATGATGCAGGGGGCGTTCTTTTTCCCCTGAACAAAGAGATCTCGCACACGAGACGCGCCGACACCGACGAACATCTCAACAAAATCAGAACCGCTGATAGAGTAGTAAGGTACTCCAGCTTCACCGGCTATTGCCCGTGCGAGGAGTGTCTTCCCCGTACCCGGTGCGCCCATAAGGAGTACGCCTTTTGGTATCTTTCCACCAAGCTTAGTGAATTTTTTAGGTTCTTTCAGAAACTCGATTATCTCCTCAAGCTCCTCTTTCGCCTCGTCAATTCCAGCAACATCCTCGAAAGTCACCTTCTGCTGGTTTTCTGTAAGCAGTTTCGCGCGGCTCTTTCCGAATGACATAGCTTTACCACCACCAGACTGCATCTGCTTCATAAAGAAAATCCAGAAACCAACAATAAGAACTATCGGGAACAAATAGCCAATGATATTCATCCACTTATTTTGATCCTCAGGTTTGACGGTGATTTCAACCCCTTTAGTGCGAAGTATCTTCATGAACTCCGGGTCTTCCGCGGGTTTCATAGTATGAAACTCTTTCTCTCCGTCCTTATCGGTGTAGTTCCCCGATATGGTGTTACCTCTTATCTTTACCTTTTTTATTCTTTCAGCTTCAACATCAGTGTTAATCTTGCCCATCAGCTCGGTATAGCTAAGCTCCACCTGCTTCATTTTTTTTGTGTCAAACTTGTTGACAATGAATAGTAGCAAAAGGATTACTACCAGCCAAAACGCGGCATTTTTTAATGATTGACTCAATTATTACCTCCATAAAAAAATCTAAATCTCTAATAACACATTTTTTTTGTTTTTACAAGTTTAATAGACTTGAGTTGCCCTTTTTTTTTCTCTCACATGTTGTAACATTTACTTTTATATTTATTTTAACGTTTGCAGTTGATATTGCCGCGCTCCGCTTCCTTCGCAATGACCTGCTGAGACTGTTATTGCGAGGAGTAAATATCTAGATGGGGCGCGTTTTTTTTGCAAGCGACGTGGCGATATCAACTACAGATATAATTTGCCTGAATCGCCACCTTTCACAGAAAACTAACTTCCCAAGAGCAATACGGCTTTAGGCTATTGCGCGGAAGTTTTTTAAATCCAAGAAATTATGGGGTAGTTGCAGGATATTTAACTTCGAGAAACATTATCACTTGACACACCTCAAACCACTGTATATATTGTCCACTATGAATGATACAGAATTGAAACAAGAGATACGCCGTCTCTTAGATGAGCATAACGCGGTACTGCTGGCGCACAACTACCAGCGCGATGAGATACAAGAGATTGCCGATATCACCGGTGATTCGCTGGGGTTGAGTGTCGAGGCGGGTAAGACCGATAAGGACGTCATAGTCTTTTGCGGTGTGCACTTTATGGCTGAGAGCGTTTATATAATTTCACCTGAGAAGAAAGTTATATTGCCGCGGCTTGACGCAGGCTGCCCTATGGCGGATATGATAGACGCCAAAAAACTTCAGGCGTTGAAAAATGAGCACCCTGACGCTGTCGTTGTAACCTATGTTAACTCGACGGCAGAGGTGAAAGCGTTGTCAGATATATGTTGTACATCGGCAAACGCGGTGAAAGTGATAAAATCCCTCACCGATACGAAGAAGATAATCATGACGCCGGACAGAAATCTCGGAAAGTATACCGCGCGGTTTGTCGATAAGGAGTTCGTCTTTTTCGATGGCTACTGCCCGACGCATGACCGGGTCACAGAGGCGGATGTCATCGAGGCGAAAGAGAAACACCCCAGTGCGCTCTTTATGGCGCACCCGGAGTGCCGTCCAGAAGTACTCAAATTCGCGGAGCATATATGCTCTACATCAGGGATGTACGCCTACGCTAAGGAGTCGAGCGCGCAGAAGTTTATCATCGGTACCGAGATGGGTATATTGTACCGGTTAAAAAAAGATAATCCGAAAAAAGAGTTCCACCTCGCCAGCAAAAAACTGGTCTGCCCGAACATGAAGCTCACGCGACTAGAAGACATATACGAATCGCTCTCTGAAATGAAGAACTTTGTCACAGTACCAGAGGAGATACGTTTGCCGGCGAAAGAGGCGCTAGACAGGATGCTCGCCGTTCCACGAGACTAATAAGCGCTATGACTGATAATAATCCAGAAAATCAGGCAACGATCCTGGCTTTGACCCAGAAGCTGTCTGAAGCAAATGAAAATATTTCGATTTTTGGGGCGAAAGGTTCGTTCAAGGCGTTTATCATCGCCGAACTTATCCGCACTACCCAGAAGCAGTTTCTTATCGTCGCACCTAAGCATAAAGACGCTGAGCGGATATATAATGATATAAATTTCTTCCTCTCTTTAGGAGATTCCCCTGTTAAGGATGCTAAAGAAGCATCTACTCAATCCACTCGTTTATTTCCATGCCTCGACACTCTACCGTATGACAGGGTTGTTCCGCAGATAGAGGTGACCGCCCATAGGATGCGGGTACTCTCTACACTGCTCGCCGAGGATATCCGGTGCGTGGTAACGTCATCGAAAGCGGCGCTACGGAAGGTCATCCCGAAAGATGTGTTGACCGAAGAGCAGGAACTGTTGATGTACGGCGAAGAGATAGAGCGGGAGAAGTTTTTGAACCGGCTCGTCTCATGGGGCTACACGCGCGTCGGTATCGTCGAGGACCCCGGTGATTTCGCTGTCCGGGGACACATAATAGATATATACATACCGTCGTATGACGGACCGGCGCGGATCGAGCTGTTCGGCGATCTCGTTGAGAGCATACGGATATTCGACCCGCTCACGCAGCGCTCTGTCACAGAACTTGAGGAGATTGTATGTTTCCCGGTTGTTGATGTGATATATAACAGCGGGAACAAAAAACGGGCGCAGTCGGCAATCACAGAGCTCTGCTCTGATTTTGATATTGCGTTCTCGAAGCGGAAGGAGTTCGTCGAGAAGATAAAAGAAGAGGTGTATTTTTCAAATCTGTTCGAGTTCGTACCTGCTTTTTATGAGAAGATGGACACACTTTTTGATTACCTCGATGGTGACGTGTGTGTCATCAACCTTGACCCTACCACGATAAAATCAGAGATAGAAGAATATTCAAATGACATCTACGCACGCTATAAAAAGCGGATTGGTGAGAAGACGATTTGCCTCCCGCCAGAGATGATATATCTAAGCGAAAATGAACTGAACGCAAGACAACAGCAACACCAGAATATAGATATAAGAACGCTTGAACTGGTCGGGGAGGATGACACTAACCGGTTCAGATTTAGTGTGCAATTGAATGACAGGCTCAGAAAGCGACTTGTAGACTTCAGCGGCAATAAAAAAGATATATTCAAGGAGCATGTTCTCACCGATGAGTCGCGAGAAGATATCGAAGGTAAGATGAATGAGAGTGGAGGCGCGCTGCAACCGCTGGTCGATATCCTCTCGACCGCTCTTGACTCCGGGCATAACGTGATAATAGCCGCGCGTACACTCGGTCAGGCTGAGAGACTTTGCGAGCTTATCGACGGATATGACGTACCGTATGAGTTAATTGAGAGAGTAGGGCAGGTGTCCAGCAGGAGTAAAATTAAAATCCTCAAGGGTGATTTGAGCCACGGATTTATCTGCGATAGCGCGGCGATGACGGTAATAATCGAGGAGGAGATATTTGGCGCTAGGGTAAAACGTAGCGTAAAGAAACGCGCGAAGCTCGACCATTTCCTCTCGTCGCTTTCTGACCTGAAGGCTGATGACTTTATTGTTCATGTTGACAATGGTGTCGGGCTTTACAAAGGGCTCAAGGCGATCGAGATAGAAGGTATCCACAAGGATTTTCTGATAATCGAGTTTGCCGGCGCTGATATTTTGTATCTTCCGGTAGACCGCCTGAACCTCGTGATGAAATACTCCGGGGTTGATGCCTCTACCCCGAAGCTTGACAAACTCGGTGGTGTCGCCTGGGTCAAACTAAAGAGTAAGATACGGAAATCAATTGAGATAATGGCGGGTGAGCTCTTGAAGATAGACGCCAAGCGTACACTCCATGAGGGGTACGTATACTCTAAGAGTGACCACTATTACAGCGAGTTTGAGGCATCGTTTGAGTTTGAGGAGACCCCGGATCAGATGAACGCGATTGAGGATGTCATAGCTGATATGGAGAAGAAGAAGCCGATGGACAGGCTTATTTGCGGTGATGTCGGATTCGGTAAGACCGAGGTAGCTATACGCGCGGCGTTTAAGGCGGTGATGGATGGCAAACAGGTCGCTATTTTAGTACCGACGACGGTCCTCGCGCAACAGCATTACAAAACATTCAGAGACCGCTTCAAGGGCTATCCCTTTACGATAGAGATGTTGAGCCGTTTTCGTACCGCGGCAGAGGCGAAAGTCATCAAGAAGGATCTGAAAGATGGGAAGGTGAACATCATCATCGGTACACACGCTCTGCTGGCGAAGGGTACCGATTTTCTTGACCTCGGGCTTGTGGTGATCGATGAAGAGCAACGCTTCGGGGTGCGGCACAAGGAGAAGCTCAAGGAACTGAAATCGACTGTGGATGTGATTACGCTGAGCGCGACACCGATACCGAGGACGCTGCACATGTCGCTGTCTGGCATCCGTGACATAAGCGTTATAAACACGCCACCGCTTGACAGGCTGTCGATCCGTACTATTGTTAGCAATTTTGATGATGACCTGATAAAAGACGCGATAACTCGTGAGCTGAAGCGGGAAGGGCAGGTGTTCTTCGTGCATAACCGGGTGCAGACGATATTCGATATCGCCGCGTACCTGCAGAAGCTGATACCGAACGCGAAAATCGGTGTAGCGCATGGTCAGATGCCGGAGAAGGCACTCGAAAAGAGAATGCTGGGCTTCGTCAACCGAGAGTTCGACATACTCGTCAGCACAACTATAATCGAGTCCGGGCTCGACATATCCGCGGCGAACACAATAATCATAGATCGCGCCGATACCTTCGGACTTGCTCAGCTTTATCAGCTTCGCGGTCGGGTAGGGCGTGGTAAGGTGCGGGCGTACGCTTACCTGCTTATACCGCTGGAACGGGATATTACGAAGGACGCGGTGAAACGCTTGAACGCGCTTATTGAGCTATCTGAGCTTGGGTCGGGGTATAAAATAGCGATGTACGACCTCGAGATCCGCGGCGCGGGGAACCTGCTTGGTAAGGACCAGTCCGGGAGCATAATCGCTGTCGGGTTTGATCTTTACACTCAACTTCTTGAGCAGGTAGTCAGTGAGATGAAGGGTATCAAGGTAGATATTCAGATTGAGCCGGAGATAAATATAAACGTTCAGGCGTATATTCCAGAAGGCTATATAGACGAGATAAATCAGCGACTTGTGCTTTATCAACGTGTTTCTTCTGTCAGGTCTGTCAGCGATTTCGACGACCTGAAAGATGAGCTGGTTGACCGTTACGGGCGCTTTCCCGATGAGGTGCAGAACCTGTTTGAGACGATGAAGCTGCGGTTTCTTATGAAAAAACTACTGATTGCTTCTGTTGACATTGTAAAAGGCGAAGTGGTGTTGAGCTTTGACCCGAGGACGCGGTTTGAACTGAGAGAGCTGATGTCGCTGGTGAAGAGTAAGCCGCGGAAATACCGGTTCAGCGCAGAGTGGAAATTCGCGATCAGCATCGATCGCGAAGAAAATATAGAGATCATACAGAATCTAAAGGATATGCTGGCGCGGTTTTACCCGAAGCGTTCCCCTAAAAGTACGGATTAAGCCGCTTTTCATCTCCTATCGTCGAGCTATCCCCATGTCCGGGGAATACTAGGAGTTTATTGTCCAGCGTGAACAGTTTTTCTTTGATAGAACGTAATATAAAGTCATACGAGCCACCCGGAAGGTCAGTCCTGCCGATTGATTGCTTGAACAGCGTGTCGCCGGTGATTATCCTGTCATTGATTAGCAGGCATACTCCGCCCGGGGAGTGACCTGGTGTGTGGATCACCTTTAGCGTGAGTTTACCGACCTTTATTTTGTCACCATCTTTGATCATAATGTCCGGTGGAGGTGACGGGGTGACATCATACCCGAATATGTCGGCCTGCTTAGTCAGTTTTTCAAGAAGGATATTGTCGGCTTCGTGTATCATCAGCTTGGCGCCGTTAACTTTTTTCAGCGCGGCGTTACCACCGACATGATCGAAATGCGCGTGCGTGTTGATTATGTACTTTAGCTTCAGCCCATTTTTGTTCAGCACCTTAGTTATTTGAGCGACATTGTCGCCCGGGTCTATAACGACCGCTTCCTTCGTCGTTTAACACGCGATTATGTAACAGTTGACCTGCAACGCACCGACAATCAGTATCTTAAAAAACAAAACTTCCTCCTAGTCCACTACTTGTTATATATAAAATCCCTGCCAGCGTTTCCGAGCTTGTTCAATTTCGCCTGCGATCCTGCCTCGACGTAGAGCCTTATCACCGGTTCAGTACCAGAGGCGCGCATCAATAGCCAGCTACCATCTTCAAGCATGAGCTTGGCGCCATCTATTTTTATGATTTTGGCGACTTTCAGCCCGGCTATCGTCTTTGGCGGAGTTTTTATCCGCTTTAAAAAACTTTCTTTCTCTTTTGCGGTCAGTCTGAAATTAAGACGTTTGGTCAGTATCTTTCCAACTTCTTTATACAACTCTTCAATCATTTTTGCAAGCGGCTTTTTACGGCGCGCGACCATTTCTGCCACCAGCAGGCACGCTAGTATTCCATCCTTCTCCGGGACATGCCCTTTGATGCTCAGTCCGGCGCTCTCCTCGCCACCGATCACGACTTTTCCCTCTGAGATGAGTTCACCGATATACTTGAAGCCAACGGGTGTTTCGTAAACCTCACGCCCATGTTTTTTCGCCACGGCATCGATAAGGTGGGTCGTCGCCACACTACGCGCGACACCGCCCTCTAGCCCTCGCGTCTCGATGAGGTAATCGAGCAGTAGCGCGATTATCGTGTTCGGCTCAATGAAGCTACCGTCAGCATCGACAATCCCAAAGCGGTCAGCGTCACCGTCTGTCGCTATTCCAAGCCCGATATCATCGTTATCTTTGATGATTCCGGTGAGCTCCTTGAGCTGCTTTTCTGACGGCTCGGGTGCCGCGCCACCAAAATACGCGTCCTTGTAATTATGGATTATATCATAGTTTACGTTGATATCGTCAAGGAACTTGTCGAGATAACCGGTGGCGGTACCATACAAAGTGTCGATCGCGAGGTTGAGCTTCGCGCTAGAGAGGACTTTTATGTCCACTTTTTTTCGCAGCGCGGCAAAGTAGCTCCGAATCGGGTTGTGCATCTTAATCAGCCCATTCTCCTTCGCCTTGTCAAACTCCATAGACTTGACATCCGCTTCTTTTATCTTGCTGATCTCCGTCTCTATCTGCTTAGTCGTTTCCGGTAGAGCCGGCCCGCCCCATTCTGGTGAAAACTTGATACCGTTGTAGTCATACGGATTGTGGCTAGCAGTGAAATTTATGCCACCTGCCGCTTTCTTTCGGATGATTTCATACGCTATCACAGGTGTCGGTGTATCACGGTCGCAAAGCAGAGAGCTGATCTTGTTGCCGGCGAGCACTTCAGCCGCGATCCGCGCGAATTTATCGCCGAGAAAACGTGTGTCATACCCGATCACGACAGGCATTTTATGAAGCTTATTGTTCTTTATGTAGTTGCTTATCGCCTGCACGACCCTCTTTACGTTGGCTACGGTAAAGTCTTCAGCGAGCAGACCGCGCCAACCCGAAGTACCGAATTTTATTTTACTGTTTGGCAAGATATTCCTCCAAGTTTAGATTTCTTTTATAATGAGTTCATCGATGTTTTTGCGGCTGTATGAGAGCGTCTTTTTTGTCTGGTGTCCGATCGCGACAACTGCCATAAGCTCGTACCTCTCTTCGACTGACAGTAGTTTATTGAATTGGTCTTTTTGGTTCAGTATTTCACCGAGCCAGACAGCGCCGAGCCGTAACGAGTGGATAGCGAGCAGCATGTTCTGCAGGCACGCCCCGATAGCCTGCAAATCCTTATCGCGGTTGTATATAGCGTCTGTGTCAAGCATAACAGCTATTAAGACATTTGCTTCAATGACGATTTTTGAGTAGTGAGTGAGTTCAGAGATGTTGTTTTTTATTTCAGGAGTCCTTATAGTTATAAAGCGCCATGGTTGGTTGTTCAGACCTGAGGGCGCAAAACTCCCGGCTCTGATTATCTCTTTGACACTCTCGTCATCGACCAGTTCATCAGTGTAAAACCGTACGCTTCTTCTGTTGTAAATCGCGTCTAAGACACTATTATTTATCATAACTGGATTATTCACCCTGAAAATATTAATATTAAATTGATTTTTTGTGAATGAAACGCTCTGCTTTTGTTACACCATCTCAATAGCTTCGGTGGGGCAGTTTTCTACACACGCCATGCACTCGACACAATCGTCTGGTCTTACAACAACAGATTTCCCCTCTTGTATTTCGAAAACGTCTGCGGGACAGACGTCGATGCAGTTTCCACAACCATCACATTTTGAAGTTTCCACCTTTGGAATAGCCATTTAACTCCCCCTTGTAAATATAAAATACCTGTATAATTTATACCATAAAAAAACATTATTTCAAGAAAAAACAACAAAAACTTGAACTTGCTTGATTTATCGCAAACATTTGGTATAATTTAATCAAGTTTAGGGAAAAAAATGGAAAAACGAAGAGCGGGTCGGCACAAAAAGAGGTTAAATATTAAGTTTGGCGTCCAGCATCCTGATTTAATTGGGTTTTTGGTTGATATCTCTGCGACTGGGCTAAGGATCAAGACGAACCATGTTTTTAGGCCCGGAACAAAATTAAAGATGACAATCAAAGATAAAGATGTTAATATGCACGCTGAAGGTCTGGTGACGTGGGCAAGAAAAGTACCACTGCAAATGATGAATGTCACCAGATGCGGGATGGGGGTGACTTTTTTACGTATTGACGCTAACCTCGCGAATTACTTCACAGAACACGATATCAATTAAAATGGAAGTGGATAGGTCACTGGTGGGTCTCCCGGACTTCAAATCCGGTGGAAGGTTGAAAAAACCTTCGGTGGGTTCGATTCCCATGCACTTCCGCCAAAAATACCAGGGTTGCGGGGGTAGGCTTGTACTCACCGACGCGCCGCTCAAGGTTTCTTTCCTAAAGTAAAAAAAGTCACAGATTACCGCTTCTTTGAACGAAAATTCCTAGAAAATCTTTCCCAAAAGTACTTGACAATTAGACTGCGCGAAGTATAATTCTTAGATAATGCTCATCATGAAACATATAAACAGGAAAATTCATAGATAAGAACTTCATATAGGGGGTCGTATAATGTTAAAACATGGTATGGACAAACTTAGGAATGTAGCGATTATTGCTCATGGTGGGGCAGGGAAGACAACACTTGCGGAAGCGATTCTATTCAACACCGGGCGGACGACAAGGCTCGGCAAGGTAGATGATGGTACCGCGATAATGGACTTTGACCCTGAAGAGCATAAACGTAATATATCTATTTCAACCGCTTTCAATTTTTATGAATTTGAGGGACATCAGGTGACTCTGATAGATACACCCGGGTTTGCGAACTTTGTCGAGGATACTCGCGCGTGCCTTCGCGCGGCTGGTGGAGCGGTGGTCATAATCAGCGCTATCTCCGGGGTAAAGGTGCAGACAGAGAAAGTATGGGGTTTCGCGGATCAGTTTGAGGTACCAAAAATCGTGTTCGTCAGCAAAATGGATAGAGAACGGGCTAATTTCCTGCGGGCGGCTGACGATATTGAAAAAGTATTGAAGACGCCTTCGGTAATACTCCAACTACCGATCGGGGCGGAAGCTGATTTTAAGGGCGTTATCGACCTGATGAGTATGAAAGCGTATATATATGAAACCAATGGTAGCGGGAAGTTCAAGGTGGAGGAGATCCCGGCTGATATGCGGGATGAAGCGGATGAATACCGGGAGAAGATGATCGAGGCGATCGCCGAGGCAGATGATGAGTTGATAGAAAAATTCCTCGACACTGGTGAGCTTAACGATGAGGAGCTTGACCTTGGGTTGCGAGAAGGTATCCTTACAAAGAAATTTGTACCGGTGGTATGCGGCTCGGCGTTGAAGAACATCGGTGTGCAACCACTGCTTTCACTTATCAACCACAGCCTGCCCTCGCTTCTGCACAGGGCGCCGTCAGTAGGTACTGACCCTGATACCGCTGATGAGGTCACAAGAAAGTGGAGCAACGAGGAGCCGTTCTCCGCGTATGTATTTAAGACAATTGCTGATCCATACGCCGGCAAGCTCTCAATATTTAAGATTATTTCTGGTAAACTTTCTTCTGACTCAACAGTATTCAACTCATCTAAAGGGATAAAAGAGCGCATAGGTCATATATTCGCGCTTGAGGGGAAAAAACAGAAGGCTCTCGGCTCTGTCGAGGCGGGTGAGATCGCGGCGGTAGCGAAGTTGAAAGAGACCCAGACAGGTGATACTCTTTGCGATGAGTCAAACCAGATCATCTACCCTAAGACTGAGCTGGCAAAGCCTGTCATAACGTTTGCGATTGTACCGAAGTCAAAAAATGACGAGGATAAACTAAGCTCTGCGTTGCATAAAATAATGGAGGAGGACCTGACGATCAGTTTATCAAGAGACGAACAGACACATCAGGCTCTTATCTCGGGGATGGGGCAGGTTCATATCGAAGTGATAGTTGAGAAGCTACACCGTAAATTCAACGTAGAGGTCGAACTCCATGAGCCGAAGGTTCCGTATAAAGAGACGATAAAAGGTACAGTAAAAGTACAGGGGAAATATAAGAAGCAGTCAGGTGGTCGCGGTCAATACGGCGATACATGGATCGAGATGAAACCGCTTCCGCACGGGGGTGGGTTCGAGTTTATCAACAGTATCGTTGGTGGCGTCATTCCGCGACAATATATCCCTGCCGTAGAGAAGGGTATCGTCGAGGCAATGAACAAGGGTGTGCTTGCTGGCTTCCCGATGGTCGATGTCAGCGTAACGCTATATGACGGTTCACACCACAGCGTTGACTCATCTGAAATGGCATTCAAGGTGGCTGGCTCGATGGCTTTCAAAAAAGCGGCGGCACAGGCGAAACCGGTTTTATTAGAGCCGATCGTCAACTTGGATATTGACGTACCCGGCGATTATGTAGGGGATATCATAGGTGACTTGAACTCGCGGCGCGGTAGGGTGCTTGGGGTTGAACCAAAAGCGAACTGCCAGACAGTGAAAGCGCAAGTACCGATGGCAGAAGTGTTGAAATACGCTCCGGATCTTCGCTCTATGACCGGTGGTCGCGGTCTCTTTACCTTGGAGTTTTCGCACTATGATGAGGTACCGGCGAGTACATGCGCGAAAATAGTCGCAGAATATAAGAAGGATGATGAGGAGTAGTGGAAATCTGTTCAGATGTGTTAAAAATAATGTTTGAAGATAAGATTACGATAAATAAAATATTGCTGGTCGCGTTTATTGCCAGAGTATTATTGCTTTTGGCGGTTACAGTACCGGCGGATGATTTCTCACAGTTACGCGCGCCGGATACAGCGTCGTATTTGAGCCTTTCTAGCGAACTTGTGGAGAATGGCAACTTCGCGCGCGGCGACCTCCCAGAGATCACCCGCACACCCGGGTACCCGATTTTTTTGATCCCGGGGGTGCTCTCTGGCAGCCCTGATATAGTTACGTGTATTCTGCAAATCATGGTGAGTTGCCTGACCGTGTATCTTTTGTTTAAGGTTGCGCTCCTCATTTTCGACAGTCGCAGGGTCGCGTTATTGTGCGCAATGCTTTACGCGTTCGAGCCGCTATCTGTTTTATTTTCTAACAAGCTCTTAACAGAGACGCTATTCGCGTGTATTGTTATGCTGTTTCTGTACTACCTGACACTATTTTTTAAAAAACAGCGAATCAGGCATCTGCTCACTTCAGCAGTGATTCTCAGCGCGTCTGTATATGTACGACCGGTAAGCTATTTTCTGCCGCTCGCGGTTGGGGGTGTAATTATATTATCAGCTATTCCGCGGAAAAATAGAGACATAAAGCTGTTGAAATACGCTGGCGGATTCATTCTGTTGTCAATCATGTTAATCGGAGCATGGCAGATCAGAAACTCAGTAAAAACCGGCTACTCAGGCTTTTCGGCGATCTCGGACATAAATTTGTACTACTACCTCGGCGCGTCTGTGCTCGCGGCAGAAGAGGGCGTATCATATTACGGAAAACAGCGTCAGATGGGCTACGCAAACGCCGAGATATATTTTAACCAGCACCCTGAACAGCGCGACTGGAGCCGCGGGGAAAGGTTCGAGTACATGCGCAAAAAAGGTCTCGGCATAGTCCTCAAGAACCCAATCACTTACGCCGCGATACATCTGAAGGGAATAGCGCGGATAATGATGGATCCGGGCGCGATTGAGTATGTAAGGTTGTTCGGACTGTACCCGCGTTCAGGTGGTTTGCTCGGCGAGGTTGTAGACAAAGGGCTTCTCGCTGTGGTTAAAACGCTGTTCTTAGAAAGACCTCTTATCTTCTGGCTCAACTTCCTTTTTGGTCTGATTCTGTTGCTATATTATACGCTATGCGCAGTCGCCTTGCTACCAAAGAATTTCGTCAACTCAATGCCGGTAATAATGGTACTCATCGTCATTGCGTACTTTGTGCTGATCTCTGGTGGTCCTCAGGCATCTGGGAGATTCAGGCATCCGGTTATGCCACTGATCTGCCTTTTGGCCGGCTATGGATTAAATTGTGTTATAAGCGGAGGGAAGAGAAAAATGTATGTCTAGAGATTTTCTCCTTAATATATTCCTACTTGCCACTTGAACCACAAAAGTTTTTTTGTTTTTTTGAGAAAACACGCGAATTCTTTTTTTTATTTGACATATATACAACTATGTGGTAATTTGAATTGGCTTTATTTTTCTCAAATAATATGTTGTTGGAGATATTAATGCCTGGTATTGTTGGAGTAATTAACTGTCGTGAGAGTCATTTGATATTAAGGCGAATGATTGACGATATGTGTTATCTTCAGCACTTCAATAAGTTTTCTATTGAATCAAAACATACTGATAATATTAAGAATAGTAACTCTTTTGGGAATGTTTATGTAAACTCACTAGGGAACGAGGCTGTGAGATTCACCTATCAGAGCGATGATATATCCGTTATTTTTAATGGTTTTTTATCGCATGTAGATGAATTCTCTAAAGAGTGTGATATTAACCACTTAACCGCTGATGCTGAGGTTGTATCTCAACTTTATTGTATGTATGGTGAAGATGCGTTTGGAAAACTCAAAGGTTCTTTTAATTGTTTGATACATGATAAGAAAAAAAGACAGTTTTTCATTTTGAATGACAGGCTTGGATTGTACCCGCTTTACTATTTCGCAAATGGTAATGAGTTTTTTTTCGCGGCGGAGGTCAAGCCGTTATTAGAGACAGGTAGGATAAAAAAAGAGCTCAATTTGAAGGCGTGCGCGGATTTCTTTACTTTTGGTTATGTTATGCAGGAGGATACACTCATAGAGGGTGTTACGCTGCTCTCACCGGGGTCGGTTATTAGATATGACCTGAATGATGAAAAATATGTTATCTATAATTATTATAATTCATTAGAACCAAAGGAGAAGCTGACATGTAGTGATGATGATATTTTTGACGCGCTTACTGACGCTTTTGACAAGGCTATTAATGATTGTATCGACATAGGTGATCCCGGCTTTTTTTTGACGGCCGGCTTAGATACCCGTGCTATTATTTCTTCGGCAACAAGTAAAGCAGAACACTTGCGAACATTTACTTATGGTCTTGATGGCTGTATAGACGAGAAGATAGCGACTAAACTCTCAAAAAAATTAAAAACCGATCATGGGTTCTTGAAATATCAAGGAGATTTTCTTGCTGAGCACGCGAAAACAGCGGTGAGGATGACCGATGGTATGCTTAATGTTTTCCATACCGGCGGCTTTCCGGCGAATAGACGTATCGCCGCGCGGGTGAATCACATGATAGTTGGTGATGGCGGTGAGTTCGCTCGGGGATTTTATCACAGTGTGAAAAACCGTACAAGTAAGACAAAGATAGAGCTACGTGAAAAAATATTTCATGATATTTCAGCTGTATTTAATCTCTCTAATGGGTTTAATCTTTTTAATGAGAGTTATCTTAAATTTATGGTGAACAGACCGAAAGATTCTCTTGAGTATTCATTTAAACGGTATGAGGATTTTTCAATCAAAGAGACGTTGAACATGTTTTACCTGAATGAGCGTGTCCGGAAATTTATCACTTCGGGATTTGTTCTCAAGAGACCTTATTACAGAATCTCTTACCCCTTTTTAGATAACAATTACATCGAGCTGTTGATGAGAACACCAGAAGAGTTAAAATGCAATCGCTCCCTGGTTCACCTGAATATAATAAAGCGACTCCGCCCAGAGTTAAACCGAGTGATATGTGAAAAGACTATGCTACCCTTTAACTGTCCGGCATTCATGCATTTTTTTGGTAAGCACGTGATGAAACTAAAGCATGAAGTAGAAAAAACCACTAAAATCCGTCTCTCTCGATACAAACATTACCTTATGTTTGACAAATGGCTTCGTGGAGAGTTAAGAGACTATGCCGAAGACATACTTTTTTCGAAAGTGACCAGAGATAGAGGTATTTACAATTTATATAATGTCCGGAAATATTTTGACGCGCACCTTTCAGGGAAAAGGGATTATAGTGAGCAGATATGCGCACTATTAACGTTTGAGAAATTCATGCGGATGTATTTTGATTGACTCTGATAGTTTATAGTATTGCAACACTATTTTGGTATGGTTATTAGTTTTTTTAGTCCCGCGGTCTTAAAAAGAACAGTATTTACACACTGTCCATTTAATCTTTGAGTAATTTTAACTACTTCTCCAGTATCGTTGAATGTTTTATGGAACAAAATATCACCGACTTCATAAGAAGCTTTCGGACTGTACTCTTTTATGCCGTCTCCCAAATCCTCTCCATTTTGTCCCACCCCGCAGTTTTTACTCTGCTCAGTGTCAGAGCAGACTATACATTTTAAAAAAGTGGTATTCTTATTTTGATCCTCTTTAACAAGGGTCATAAGGGTAACTTTTTGGCATGTCGGGCAATAGTAGCAATATTTTTTCATAATTAATTTATTCACATTTAGAATTTTATTAGTGTTTCCTACAAACTAAGAGTATGTTAACAAAAAAAAAACTATATGTAAAGGGGTAAGGGGAAAAAGTAAATACTTTTCTAACATATTTTTATTTATTTATTTCATTTGATTTGAAATTGCCGTATGTTTTTGTTACTATTATTATAGTGATGTCAAAGTGATGTCAACTTATATTCATTTAAACCTTAACGGTGTTGGCCTTGTCGTCGCCTCGCGCTAAAAACTCGTTACTTTTTGAATGTAACCAAACATAAATAACTTGGGTTAATAAAATGTTGCAAATCATTTTAATCATTGCAACTATTGGTGATTATGTGTTACAATAATGATATGTTGATTGTGCGAGGAACTACAAAGCGCCTTATGGTTAATATATATCTTATTGCTATTACGTGTACGTTGTTGATATTGCATACGAAAACACATTCGTTCGCTCTTGATAACAGCAGGGTGGAGTCATTGTCTGAAATTAACTATGACAAGGATGAGATTTCTTTTTTGAGCAATATTCCTTGGTCTGAAAAAGATCCTTTTGTATTTCCGGTCTCTACTGTCGAGTCGCCGAAGAATAATTCAGCTTATGAGGTAGAGCTTATTGAATTACCTACCCCCCCCAAAGTTGAATTAAACGCGATATTATATAGTGAGAAAAGCTCAAGCGCGATAATTGATGGGAAGGTTTTAAAGGTCGGAAGTATTGTCAATAAGCAAAAAATATTGAAGATAGAGAAAGACTTTGTCAAACTTGATTTTAATGGGCAACAATACAAAGTAGAGCTTAAAGATTTTACTATAGAGAGTGAAACTAAATAGATGAAGAGAAATACTTTTATTATATTGATTGTCTTCATGATGCTTCTCGGTGCAGGCAATGGATATACAATTCCTTCAGGAGACAAAAAGCTCACCCCCTTTAATATCAAAGGGGAAACGTTTTTTTCGATCGAATGCAGAGATGTTGATATAAAAGATTTGCTCAGAGCAATTGCGAAGGAAAACGATATCAACCTGATTGTATCAGAGGATATAAACGCGAAAGTGACATTAAGCTTTGAAAAAATATCTTTAAAAAGCGCGTTGAACACTATTTTAAAAGCTAATAAGCTCGCGTACATTGAAGAAGATGGCGTAATTAGAATAATAAAAGAGGAAGACTTACCGGCTAAAGAAGAGGAGAAAAAAGAAGCGTCTGCTGAGAAGAAAATAGAGACTATTACCGCGATAGTAACATTAAGGTACGCGAGCTCAAGTGAGCTCAAAGAAAACTTGAGTGAAATAATGCCTGACGGAAGTAGTGTCTCTGCTGATGAGAGGACTAACTCATTGATCCTTAATGTTGATAAAGAAGAAATAGACAATATTAAAGAGATAATCAGGAAGCTTGACACTCAGCCCAAGCAGATAATGATCAAAGCTTGGATACTTGAAACTACATCTGACTTTACTAAGGAGCTTGGAGTGCAGTGGGGTGGGAGTTATGTGATGAATTCAGCTTATGGTAACGCCACTCAGTATAGTTTTCCTAACAGTATCGGGATTGCAGGCGGGGCAGGTAGCGGGACTTACGCGGTTAATATGCCAGTTTCTGGCTCCACTTCAGGAGTCGGTATAAATCTTGGGAGCATAAACAATGTTGTGAACTTGGATTTACGGCTTTCCGCTATGGAAAAAAGCGGGAAAATCAAGATAATATCAGAGCCGCACATAGCTACACTCAATAATAAGCCCGCGAAGATTCACAGTGGTATGACATATAGAGTGCGAACGTCATCGAATGTTACGTCTGGCGATACGACTTCTCTTGAAAGCGAGCTAGAACAGATAAATGTCGGTGTTGATCTTATTGTGACACCAAAAGTATCCTATGGTGACCTGATAGAGCTTAAGATATCCGCTACGAAGAGTGAGGCGGATTTTTCAAAAGTCGTTGATGGTATACCCGGAATAATAGACAAGAACGCTGAGACAACAGTTTTGGTAAAGAATGGTGAGACCACGGTTATTGGAGGGCTCGATAAAAATATTAACAATGAAGTTACAAATTCGGTACCATTCTTTTCGAAAATACCTTTTATCGGGTGGATGTTTAAGCAGGAGAGTAAGATAGACTCAAATGAAAAACTGTTGATTCTGATAACGCCGATACTCATTGAGGATGGCAACATTAATACTCACATGATGCAGTATAAGGAAGAATACTATGACAAAGATAGAAAAAACCGATAAGCAACATCGGGTTTTGATCATTTAAGATGATAAATCATTAGTCAAGTATGTAAAATACCTCTTAGAGACAAATGGTTACATTGTCGCGGTAGCTTATGACGGAGCAAGCGGTATCGCGGAGGTGAAGAGCTTCAAACCCGACATATTGTTGCTTGATGTTATGATGGATGTTATAGATGGCTATAAAGTCGCCGAGCACTTGAAAGGGAATGATAAGACAAAATTCATCCCCATAATAATGATAACAGCGAAGAGCGAGACTTCGGATAAAATAAAAGGCATAAACTGTGGTATTGATGATTATTTGACAAAGCCGTTTAATTCGCAGGAGTTACTGGCGCGGATAAGGTCTTTGTTGGACAAACGAGAGTATAGTGATCAGTTTGTTGAGGGAGAAAAAGTAAAAACACTGCGAGATGTAGTCGCAAGTGTGAATCATGAGATCAACAACCCTTTGACATCTGTTTTAATTGCGGTAGAGTCATTGATTTTAAAATTCAAAGGTGATGAAGATACTATTGATCGCTTGAAGCTTATTGAGGTGAACTCATTGAGAATAAAGGATATCATCGCAAGGTTGGAGAGGATTCAACGAGTTGTAACAAAAGAGTATTATAATGATACAAATATTCTAGAATTACAAAGAAAGAGATAGAAGGTGACAAATTGGCATTTAGTAAAAGTAGTTCATTAAATCTAATACAAAAGCATATTCAGCGAGGTCAGATAGATAAAGCTATTAAAGAGCTTGAGAATATCATTGATGTCGAGCAAGATGAGGCCTCTCTTCATATTAAACTGGGTGATCTCTTGTTGCGAAAGAGCAGAAAACAAGAGGCTAAAGACGCGTACAACAGGGCCGCGTCAATATACCTAAAAGATGGATTCAACAATCGCGCCATAGCGACCTACAAAATGGTATCGCGTATTGATCCAAACAATCTTGATGTAAATATCAATATCGCGGAATTGTTTGAAAAGCAGGGGCTCATCGGTGATGCCCTGCAACAGTACAAATATGCCGCGAAGATGTATGGTAAGCAGGGGAAATTCCCAGAAACGATCAGAGTATTGCAGAAGGTGCTTGACCTGGACCCTACCAATTCCGCGGCAAAGATCAAAATGGCGGAAATACATTTTAAGAATAGTGACCCATGTGCCGCCTATGAGATTATCGGTGAGCTGTCTCAAGAGTATAAAGAAAAAAAAGCATTTCAGGAGCAGGTAAAAACGCTTGAATATTTTCTTGGTATTGAACCAAAAGATAAGTACTTGCTGAAAGAGATTGCTAGAGCGTATATACACCTTGGTAACTCTGAGGAGGGGTTGAAAAGGATACAGGCAGCCCAAAAACTTGACCAGAAAGATGTAGGAACGATGCTGATCCTAGCCGAGACATATATTGTCTTAGACAAATATAACGATGCTGAGTCTATTTACTGTGATATATTGCGGCAAGATAATAAGAATCATAGAGCTAAGTTTGGTTTGAGTAAAATATTTTTAGGCAAGGATAACGTAGATGAGGCAATAAAAGAGCTTGAGCCTTTTTACAATGATTTTGTTGAGAATAGTGAGCTACTTGAGCTGGCGGACTTTTATAACGAAGCTTTGAAAAAGAAGCCAAATAGTATAGATATTCTTGAAAAATTAGCTGAAATATATAGATACTACAATAATATTGATAAGTTGTCTGTAGTGTATGAACAGTTAGCTGGGGCTTATGAGATAAATGGTCAAACTGAAAAAGCTGATTTTTTGTATCAGAAGATACTCCAGATCAACCCGAACCATGTAAAGGCAAAGAGCTATTTCGAGCGTGGCAATCATGAGCTGTTTACTGGCGCTTTTAGTGATCACGCAACTGAAGCGAATTCAGATGTTATAAATGAACATATTACTGAGGCAAATGTATACTTAAAGTACGGTTTGTATGACCAGGTACAAGAACACATTGACTTTGTTCTAAATGAGGATAAAAATAATTTAGACGCGCGAATATTACTTAAGGATTTACTATTAGCTCAAAACGAGAAAAAAAAGGCTGTAGACGAACTTTTCAGCTTATCTGAGTACTGCCTTGTCGTAGAAAAAAACACTCAACTTGGAATAAAATTTTTGCAAGAAGTGTTGAAGGTCGTTCCTGACAATCCAAAGGCTATGGAGAGGCTTGAAAACTTGGGAGCAAATGCGACAGTCATGCCTGACGCTGGGGCAAAAACCACGGAGTCATTTGATGATTTCAAGTCTGAGATACCGGACATTGAGAACTTTGAAGGTATAGACCTTGTTGTTGAAGAACCACCAGAGATAATACAGCAGAGAGCAGGGAATGGCGGCGCCACGAAAAAACAGTTTACAGAAGCTCTTGAAGAGGCAGAATTTTACTTTGCTGAGGGGCTTTTTGATGATGCCAAAAATATATATAAGAGAGTCCTCTTAGATGATCCATACAATATGATGGCAGTCGATAGACTTGAGCAAATTGAAATAGGGTCGGGGAATGTAAATAAGCCAATGACCCCGGTACGAGAAGGTGATCAGATCATAGATTTCGCAAGGGAGCTAGAAGCTTCGCTACCTGATGATGTTCTTGGGCTGGCGTCTAACCCGAACGCGGAAGCTTTAGATGACAGAGTTGAAGCGGAAAACATCTTTTCAAAGTTCAAAAAGGGGATCGAAGAGAACATAGACTTGAAAGATTATGATTCTCACTATAACCTTGGAATAGCGTACAAAGAGATGGGATTGCTTGCCGACTCAATTGAAGAGTTTAAAAAAGCATTTTCTGCTGATTCATCTAAAATATTAGAGTGTTACACTATGCTTGGGATGGTGGCTCTTGAGATGAAAAACTATGCTGACGCTATTGGCTATATAGAAAAAATATTTTCTAATATTGACTTGCCTTCAGATAAAAAAATTGGACTCAGGTACGAGCTGGGTAAGGCATACAGTGAAAAAGGGAAACCAGCGGAAGCGTTAAAGTGTTTTAATATGGTAAAAGATATTGACCCGTCGTTTAAAAATGTAAAAGGGGAAATACAGATGTTATTAAACTCAGAAAAGAGCACTACTGTTGAGCAGAAGGTTAAGAAGAAAAATAAGATATCTTACATATAATTAAGGGAATTACTTGTTGTTGTTTAAGTTATTTCTATAGGGGGGTAATATGAGCTATTTAGATTTTTACGGATTAATTCAAGAGCCATTCTCAAACGCACCGGTCGGAAAGTTTTATTATAACAGCAAGCAGCACTCCGAGGCGCTTATAAGACTTAAATATGCTGTTGAATCTATGAAGGGGCTCGCTTTACTTGTCGGTGATATTGGAACAGGCAAGACAACGCTTGCTAGAAAAATGCTCGATAACCTCCCTGAAGACGAATATGAGTCGGCCTTACTTGTTATCATCCATACTGGTATAACCGCGAACTGGCTACTTAGAAAAATCGCGATGCAACTTGGTGTGACTGAACCAACAAATGATAAATTACAACTCTTGAGTCAACTCTACAAACGTTTGCTTGAACTTCATGAAAACAATAAAAAGGCGGTTGTTCTGGTCGATGAAGCGCAGATGTTGCAGACCAAGGAAATAATGGAGGAGTTCAGAGGGTTGCTAAACCTTGAGCTACCTGAGAAAAAGCTTTTGACATTTGTTTTCTTCGGGCTTCCTGATATGGAAGATTACTTAAAGATGGATGAGCCGCTTTACCAAAGGGTCGCCTTAAAGTACTCATTAAAATCTTTTGACGAAACATCAACAGAGGAGTATGTTAAGTTCCGTTTAAAGATGGCGGGTGCGCAGAAGATGCTCTTTACCAGAGAGGCGCTTCAGGTCACTCAGCAATATTCGCGCGGTATTCCAAGACTGATCAACACTATATGTGACAATGGTCTATTTGAGGGGTATCTTGTCAAAGCGGCTGTTATCGATAAGAAGATAATAGATCGTGTTGCCTTGGACCTGGGTCTTTTACATGAGCAGGAAAGCGGTACAAGCGTTCCAGGCAAAGAAATAGAGATCAAACACAAGACAGAAGAGCTTGACGAAATAGATAATATCCTCGATAGCTTAGATCAAAAGTAGATTGTTTGTCACTTTAAATAGTGAGCTAAAATGTTTTCGGCGTATTCCTTTTGTGAGGATTGGTTTAACTCTCCTAGTTTACTCACAAAATCGTTGAGATACGCTAAGTGTTCTTTAAACGCGTCTATTTCATCGTTATTTACGCCACTACAGGCGCACACTTTATCTCTTAAGCTGACAATCTGGTCAAGATGTGGCTTTAGTTCATGAAATATTGCCAAAATTACTCTTTCAACAGTAACAGAGGATATCTCTTCATTACGCCCATTTAGCAATTCACTATATTTTGAGCAGTTTTTTATTTTGTGATTGAATATCTCTGGTACAAGCGGCTTTACAAGATAATCGTATGCCCCTTGTCTGATCGCTTCGGTCGCTATATTTACGTCATCAAGTCCGGTAAGAATAAGGAATATACCCTTGTAGCTGGTTTTTTCCTTTAAATACTTGATCGCCTGAATTCCGTTGATGCGAGGCATAGCATAATCTATAACTATAACGTCTGGGTTCCAATCTGTAATTATATCTTTTGCGTCAAAGGGGCTTGCTGATACTTTTACATCATATTGTTGCTCAAGCATTTTCTGTTGTACAATCCTATCAGTAGGATTATCATCAATTATTAGTACTTTTTCCATACTGTTTACTCCTCCTTTTTCTTGTAGGGAGAATAGCAAAACAGAAATACATTACGTTATATATATCAGAACTCAAAAAATGTCTATGTAGTGTATTTGCACTTAGATCAATCCCCACAACTTAACTTTGGTATAAAAACTACATGAATAAATTTACCCGGATATTACTTAGATTAATTCTAACGAAATAATTCCAAATGTCGAGAAATAAATTGTTTTTTTTTTACTTGGAGGGTACAGCTAAAAATTCGTCTGTTTTCTTACTACACGCCCGACTATTTTGTGGCAGTTGCAGAACTCAGTATCAGAATAGACCGGATTTAATGGATGCAACACCATAAGGTCATTACTGTAAATCTTCAACTGTTTTAATGTTGTCTCATTTGTATCAATATTAGCGATAACAACAAAGCTTCCGTTTTCCGGGTGCTGATCTGGATCGACTATCACAATATCATCCTCTAAAAACTTAGGGGTCATACTGTCTCCCTTTACTCGCAGCGCAAAAAGGTGATCGCCCCTAAGGTCTGTCGAAATGTATTCGTCAGAACACCCCGCATAAGGGTATTTATCGCTGTAATCTGTCATTTCACCTGCCTGTACCCAGGTCAATAATGGGATACTGGTTAGTGCGCCAAGGTTCGCTGGTTCTACGTTGCTATGCACTTGAGTTTTTTCTGGGGCAATAAAATACACCGTTACTTTATCATCATGAATATTATACTCTATACTTTCAATCATCTTTTTCAACGTTTTTATTATATCCATGCTTTTGAGCGACTTATTCAAATAATCACTGATATGTATGTTAGAGTGATAGAAAAGAATGAACCTTTCATCCATATTGGTTGAGTAGTGGGTGTCAATTTCTTCCCATACTTTTTTGGCCAGCGCTCTCTTTTTTGCTGTATCCATAAGCGGTACATCATCAGTGTTATAATCGGCAGGAGAGAGGGTGACGATAGTAAGGAAGTAATCGTTGATTAATTCCTTTTCAAATATCTCAAGTTGAGTTTCAAAAAGTTTCTTAGCCTCTGGTACTGTGGATTCTTTTTTTGCCAAAAATAGAAGTTTTTTCTTGTTGTACTTAAAAAGGTTCGCGAGTCTTATGATTATCTCGTCTCCGGGGATAACGTTTTCTTTTTCTATCTTAGCGATATATGTCGGAGAGCATTTCGCATAGGTGGCGGTCTCCCTTTTGGTAAGCTTATTTGCTTCTCTCAGTTCCCTTATAGTTTCTCCAAAAGTCATGTTAGTCCTGACATATAAATCCAAATGCTTCGTATTATTAATTGCTTTAGGAATTATTCCCTCTCTGGCTCAAGAACAACTCTGAACCCGAACCGGTTACTTCTTAATTTTGGATAATACCCATATCGAGCAGTACTTCTGATCATGTCAGCAGTAGAGTGCCATTACCCCCCACGAACCACTTTGTTTACTCCCTTTTCAGGGCCGTTTGGGTTACTTCTAGGGCTATTGGCGTAAGAGTCTTCATTGTACCAATCACTGCACCATTCTGCCACATTGCCACTCATATCATGTACCCAGTATGAGCTCTTACCATCATCAAAGTAACCAACAGTAAATAAAGTATCCGCCCCAATCCATTTATTGTTGTAATTTGCTTTTTTCCTGTTAGGCTTCTTATTGCCCCATGGATATACACGTAGATCATTTCCACGCGCGGCTTTTTCCCATTCGGCCTCAGTCGGAAGCCTATAGTGCTCTCCGGTTACTTTGCTCAACCAGATACAGTATGCTTCGGCATCATACCAGCTGACATTAACTACTGGATGGTTCTCTAGACCTGAAGGATACTCACTTCCAGACCAAATGTTGTATTCACTATCAGTTCCCTCAACATTAAGTGGCGGCTTATATCCAGTAGCGTCTATAAATTCTTTGTACTCCTTATTGGTGACTTCATACCTGCCGATATAGTATGGGTCTAAGTAAATAGTATGCTCTGGTTTTTCATTAATATGACCATCCATACTCCCCATCTGAAAATCTCCTGCCGGTATTACAACAAGCTCCCCCGGGAATAAGGTCGGCGGACTTTGTATCATTGACTCATCTATATTGTCGAATGCGGCTTCAGGGTTGTCTAGATCGCCGAACTCAGCATTATCGCCATTGCTCGTGTCACCATCAAGCGTTCTGATGAAATCCAATTCAGGGTCAAAATCATCTTTTCTGACATCGCTGAGTTCCATATCGACCAGAATAGAACCACGGCGCCTAGTAAACATAAACTCTCCGCCTTTGTCGCCACCTTGAACACGACCAAAATATGGCGTCTGTTTTCTACGTGTTTTTATTGAGACTTTCAGGTTCAGATATGCTCCAAGCTCCGAACCGGTAACTATTCCATCAGGTACTCCCTGCTCAGCTGAACCATTCATACCTTCTACTAATGTAGTGATAAATATAGATTTACCATCTTTAAACTGCATTTCATTGTTATGTCTGCCGGCTGATATGACTTGTCGCGCTTTAAGTGAAGTCACATTAAGCAAATATCCAGGGGCGCTTTGAGGTATGCTAATACCTTTACGTAATGAAAGTCCCGATAAGTTCATGTCATAGACTACAAGCAGATGTCGTATTGGAAGCTTTGCGAAAAAAACGTCTAGCACGTCAATAGAAAAAGATGTTTCTTCAATGTCTTTCTTTTTTGTGTCATAAGGTAATATGTAGCCCTCATATATTTTTGGGGCAATTTCATTCGATAAACTTTTGCCGGCAAAAAAAACGAATAGCCGGTCATTTTTCTTTAACTTTTTCAACAGTGCCCGCTCAAAAATATCTGTTATATTTGCTCTCGTCGCGGCTTTGTCATAGAGTTCTATGAAGTTATCAAAACCGAGCGCTCGGAGTTCACGTTTAATATACGCCGCGTCACTTTTAGCGTAACCCAGCGTTCCTAACTCTTTGTAGTTATCGATCGCGATAATAACGGCGTAACTATTAGTGTATATCTTGTCGAGGTCAAGTATCGTTGTCTCTGTTGTGGGCAAGGCTATTTTGGAGCCTTTTACTTCAACATCGTTAGTGAATACCCAACCACGATTATTTCGATATAGTTTTAACTTATAATAGTTGTTTTTTTGTTCAAGTATCTCATATCGCTCATTTTTATGTAAGATATCAACAACCTTAGAGCTGCTGTCAGGCTCGGCATAAGCCTCTATCTCACTGTTTTTTACACGCAGAAACCTTGCGTGCGCAACAACCGGAAAAGAAGTAATAATCAAAACTAACACAAAAAGTAAGGACTTGTTTTTATTCATCTTAAAGTATTTGCTTTATTCCTTTAATCGCTTGCCTTGTTCTCTGCTCGTTTTCAACAAGAGCGAATCTAATATAATCATCGCCATACTCTCCAAAACCTATTCCTGGAGATACAGCTACTTTAGCTTCTTTTAGTAAAAATTTACAAAATTCGAGTGATCCCATCTTTATATATTTATCTGGTATCTTTGCCCATACAAACATTGTGGCTTTCGGTTTAGCGATTTCCCAGCCTACTTTTGAGAGCCCTTCGCAAAGCACATCACGTCTGTTTTTGTATGTATTCACTATTTCGGCAACACAATCCTGCGGTCCGTTAAGCGCTACTATCGAGGCTATCTGTATCGGTTGGAACATTCCATAATCAAGATAACTCTTAATACTTTGCAACGCTCCGACCATCTTTTCGTTACCGACGCAAAAACCAACGCGCCAACCAGGCATATTATAGCTCTTTGACATGGAGAACAGCTCGACTCCAACGTCCTTCGCGCCTTTTACCTGCAAAAAGCTCGGGCACTTATAACCGTCAAAAAGAATATCGGCATAAGCCAGATCATGTATTACCATTACGTTATGCTCTTTGGCGAAATCGACGATTTTCTCAAAAAAATCTATTTCTACAGTTTTTGTTGTAGGGTTGTGAGGGAAGCTGATTATCAACATCTTTGGTCGTGGCCATGTCTGCTTATACGCTTCAAGCATATCTTCAAAGAAGTCTGACTCTTCTCGCAATGGAATCCCACGAACTTCGCCACCGGCGATAATAACCGAATATTTATGGATCGGGTAGGTAGGGTCTGGCACCATAACGACATCACCGGGATTAACAGTTGCTAACGCTAGATGGGATAGCCCCTCCTTCGCGCCGATAGTCGCGATAACCTCACTTTCGTGATTCAGATCCACATCGAACCTTCTCTTATACCACGATGAGATAGCCATCCGCAGTTTGGTGATTCCCCGAGACGCTGAATATCTGTGGTTACGTTGATTATAAGCGGCCTCCACCAGCTTATCCACAATGTGTTGTGGTGTTCCATTGTCAGGATTCCCCATACCAAGGTCTATGATATCTTCCCCATTGTTACGCGCTTCTATCTTCAGCTTGTTAACTGTTGCGAAAACATAGGGTGGTAAACGTTTTATTCGTGAAAACTCTTCCATGATTAATCTATAGCTCCTAGTTTTTATTTTTTTGTTCTATAATCCTTAAAGCCCGTTTCGCGGCTTCTCGATTGAAAACATTCTTGCTGGCTACCTGTCCTCTGAGCGCTTCTATCGCATGGCTGTCACCAATTGATCCTAATGCCATGACTGCCTGTCTCCAGCGTCTTTTTTGAGACTCATCCTCTATAATATGTATCAGACCATCTACAGCGACACTACCGCCTATCATCCCGATTGAAAGAGCTGAGTAACGGGCGAGAGTTAAGTCGTTTCCCCGCATGTTATCGAGTAGAGAGGGAACAGCGGTTTTGCATCCGATAGCGCCTAGCGCCCAAGATGCCTCTATTTTTGCTGTTCTGTCTCCGCGTTGCATCTGACCGATCAGTAGCGGAACAACCTCATCACCAATCTGGATAAGATTCTCGATTGCTACTTCACGCTCCTCAATATCTTTACTTGAAAGCGCTTTAATATACGCTTTTATGCTATTATCATCATTACTTATGTTAGCTCTAGTCACAGAAGGAATATTTTTGCTAAGGCAAGATGAAAAAAAGAAGCTCAATATGAATAAAATGGCTGTTAACCTTACATTCATTCTTTTATTAGGCTCTATATTGATATCACTTATCTGCATAATATCTAAATACTACCCCTTATTTTTTTTAGAGTCAAGCATTAAGGTAACTTAGAGTACTTTTTTTAAAAATTCCCCGGTATGTGACTTCTTACACGCCGCCACTTTTTCTGGAGTACCGGTGACGACTACTGAGCCGCCTTTGTCACCTCCACCGGGACCAAGGTCGATTATGTGATCGGCTGTTTTCAGTACATCTAAGTTATGTTCTATTATTATGATGGTGTTGCCGGACTCCCTGAGTCTGAATAAAACATCTAGCAACTTGCTTATATCAGCAAAGTGAAGGCCGGTAGTCGGCTCGTCAAGAATATATATAGTGCGCCCGGTACTCCTCTTGCTCAGCTCTTTGGCGAGTTTTATCCGCTGAGCTTCACCACCAGAGAGAGTCGTCGCGTTTTGACCGAGAGTTATATAGCCGAGGCCGACTTCTTTGAGTGTTTGCAACGCGCGTTTGATCTTTGGTATCGCGCCCATAAAATCATAAGCCTCATCAACTGTCATACTTAATATATTGTTGATGTTTTTTCCTTTATAGTATATTTCGAGCGTTTCCCTGTTGTATCTTTTCCCCTTGCAATGCTCACACGTGACATAAACATCGGGTAAAAAGTGCATCTCTATCTTTATTATACCATCGCCACGGCAAGCCTCACAACGTCCGCCCTTTACGTTGAAGGAGTAGCGCCCGACTTTATAACCGCGCATTTTTGACTCCTGTAACTCAGCGAAAATCGTTCGGATATGGCTGAATACACCGGTATAGGTCGCGGGATTTGAGCGCGGTGTCCTACCGATCGGTGACTGGTCGATATCGATTACCTTATCAAAATAGTGAAGACCTCTGATCTCTTCAAACTTCCCCGGTCGCTTCTTTGATCTGTAGAACTTCTGCGAAAGCGCGCGGAAGAGTGTATCGATGACCAGCGTACTCTTGCCCGAGCCAGACACACCTGTGATACAAGTAATCAGCCCGGCGGGTATTTTCACATCGATATCGTTCAGGTTGTTTTCTGACGCTTTTATGATCTCTATGAACCTTTTTTTCTCCTGCTTTCTTTCCTTGGGGACTGGTATGCTCAACCTGCCAGAGAGATACTTTCCGGTGAGGGAATCTTTTGATTTCAATATCTCTTCAGGAGTACCCGAGAAGACCACATGCCCCCCATGCGTCCCGGCCCCTGGCCCCATATCTATAACATGATCCGCGGCAGTTATCGTCTCCTCGTCATGCTCGACGACAAGAACGGTGTTGCCGAGATCCCTCAAGTGCGTCAGCGTTGAGAGGAGCCTTTTGTTATCGCGCTGATGAAGCCCAATAGAGGGCTCATCGAGGATATATAATACACCGACAAGCGATGATCCTATCTGTGTCGCGAGCCTTATGCGCTGCCCCTCACCACCAGAAAGAGTGTTCGCGGTCCTGTTAAGCGTCAGGTAGTCAAGCCCGACGTTATGGAGAAACGCGAGCCGCGCTGTTATCTCTTTAAGCACCCGTTCAGCTATCTCCATCTCTTTTTTTGAGAATTTTATGGTTTTGAAGAACTTGCTTAACTTTTCAATCGAGTACGATGTAACGTCAGCGATATTGACGCCACCGATCCTCACGTTGAGCGCTTCTTTTTTGAGTCGCTTACCTTTGCAGTCCGGGCAGTCCCTAACATTCATATATCGTTCTATCTCGCGCCTGATGTAGTCAGAATCTGTTTCTTTGTAGCGGCGTTCAAGGTTGCCGATCACCCCTTCGTATTTTTCCTCGAAGAAGTATCGACGGTTGTCATCCTTTTCATAATAAAACTTGATCTTTGTCTCGCCAGAACCGTATAGTATAGTATGCTGAAGCTTCTCTGGAAGTTTGTTAAATGGTGAACGCAGATCAAACTTGTAGTGCTTCGCGAGTGAGTCTAACATCTGAAAGAAATAAAGTGACGTACGTTTTTCCCACGGGGCTACAGCACCCTCGCGTATCGAGCGTTTTTTGTCCGGGACAATAAGATCAGGGTCGAAGTACATCTTTACACCGAGACCTGAACATTCCTGGCACGCGCCATGCGGGTTGTTGAATGAAAACATCCGCGGGGACATTTCAGGGTAGCTGATACCGCAGGCTATACAGGCGAGCTCTTTGCTGAAAAGCATCTCCTCTTTGTCGAGCAGGTCGACCTTGATTATGCCGCCGGCTAAGTTATCAGCGGTTTCGAGCGAATCCGCCAGCCGTTTTTTTATACCATCTTTCACGATAAGCCTGTCAACCATCACGTCGATGTCATGCTTTTTGTTCTTCTCAATAGATATTTTTTCTGTCAGCTCGTATGTTATACCATCTATCTTTACACGTACAAAACCGCTCTTCAAAAACGACTTGAGCTCCTTTTTGTACTCCCCCTTGCGTCCGCGCACAACAGGAGCATAGATGATTATTTTGCTACCTTCCTCAAACTCCATTATCGTATCGACTATCTGTGAGGTCGTCTGGGAGTTTATCGCCTCGCCACATTTATAACAGTATGGCCGCCCAACCCGTGCGAAAAGCAGGCGGAGGTAGTCATATATCTCGGTCACAGTACCAACAGTAGAACGGGGATTCTTGCTCGTGCTTTTCTGCTCGATCGATATCGCCGGGGATAGCCCTTCGATCGACTCAACGTCGGGCTTGTCCATCTGCTCGAGGAACTGTCGCGCATAGGCGGAGAGCGACTCTACGTAACGCCTTTGCCCCTCTGCGTAAATTGTGTCAAACGCGAGGGATGACTTCCCCGAACCGCTGAGCCCGGTGATAACAACGAGCTTATCTCTTGGGATACTGATGTCAATGTTCTTTAAGTTATGCTCGCAAGCACCCTTTATTTCAATGTTTTTTATTGCCATAGTCTGTTTTCTCGTTATGCTGTATTGGGCATAATGCCCATTATTGAGCGCTCATCTTTAGCGCCATATTTATCGCGTTTATCATGCTCAGTTCATTTGCCTTGCCCTCACCGGCTATCTCAAACGCCGTACCGTGATCGACAGAGGTACGGATGATATCAAGCCCTAGAGTTACGTTCACTCCGCTATCAAAGTAGAGCAGTTTCAGCGGTATCAACCCCTGATCGTGGTACATGCAGATCACCGCGTCATAAGCCCCGTCCTTAGCGAAATAAAAGAGCGAGTCCGGTGGTGTCGGACCGGTAACATCAATACCGAGCGCGTGCAGTTTTTCTACCGCGGGGATGATTATATCCCGCTCCTCACTGCCGAAGCTACCATCTTCAGAAGCGTGCGGATTAAGTCCGGCAATTGCGAATTTCGGTCGATCTACACCAAAATGTTTTTTGAAGGCGTCGTTCGCTACAGTCACGGTTTTTATTATCAACTCTTCACTAAGCTGCTGTATCGCTTCTAGCAGAGAAACATGAACAGTGCAGAGTATGACGTTGAGCTTTCCGCCTGAGAGCATCATAACTTCGTTCTGGCTCCCTGTCAAGTGCGCTAGAAAGTCAGTATGCCCCTGAAACGCGTAACCACCGAGGTTGAACGCCTTCTTATTGATCGGTGCTGTCACAATCGCGTTGAGTTTTTTCCGCATGACCAGTGTGGCGGCGGTCTCTATATAACTGCCTGCCGCTTCACCAAATTCAGCGCGTATTTCACCGAATCTGAAATCATTCATGTCTATATTTGATGTCGGAATAATATAGCACGCATTCCTTTTGAGCGGCTCTAAGTCGGGTAGGGCGCTTTCATCAGTCTTTATGAACTCGATATCCGCTCCAAGAAGTTCGCGGTTGTGCCGCATCACTCCCGCGTCACCAATGATGACAGGAGTGAACTCCGGGGCAGAGCCGCGCTCAATTAGAGCTTTGATGATGACCTCAGCGCCGATACCAGCCGGATCACCCATAGTTATCGCTATTTTACGCATACCATTACCTTATCTCTATCGAGTAGTCCTGCCGTAATTTCGCGAGGATCGATTTATACATCTCATCCCTCTTAGTTTGAAGCAATTGCCGACGGATCTTCTCTTTATAAGTGTTAAGAGTTATTTTCTCTTCACTACTTAAATACATGATAATGTACTTGTTACCGCTTTCTATTATTTCTGTTACTTCACCTGGAGAAACCGTGCTAAGCGGCTCTGAAAAGCGCGGCGCTAGTTCGTTCCTCTTGATTGTGATGCCTTTTATGAACTTTACTGCTGTTTGCTCTGCCGCTTTTGACGCTTCAGTCTCAAAAATCGCGCCGTCTGTGATTTTTTTCTTAAATACCTCAGCAAGCTTTTTCATTTCAGCACGACCATCATCACCAGCCGAAAATATGATCTGACCGAGCGTGATTGTCTGGTTGTTTTGTAAATACGACTTGCTATCGCGGAAGTAAGTCAGCACATCTTTTTCAGAGACAGAAACTTTTGAGTTTATAAACTGACCGTAAAACCGCATCTTCTCTATCTGCTTGGTTATCATCTGAGCATATACCTCTTGGCTGATCCCCTGACTCTCAATACTATCAAGGAACTTATCGACAGGCATATTATTTCTGGTAGCGCTATCAGAAATCGCCGCTGCGACTTCTTTACTGTTTGTCGCCATCCCGAGTGTTGAGATTTCCATTGATATCAACTTGTCGTTTATGAGCATGTCGAGCAAAAACCGCTCCTTCTCTGCTTTTGTCTCAAGGCTCGTATAAGCTTTGTGTATATCCCGGTAGGCTGGTAACTGCTCCTTGAAGTTTCGCACATCATAAAGTGTGATTATCTCATCCCCCACCTTAGCGACTATTTTATCGATTATTTCTCCACCGGCAGAACCCGTAGCGATAAAAAACAGGCATAAGGCGAAAATACTATTCAGAATCTTTCTTTTCAAAATACTCCT
>JAJRXV010000263.1 GCA_024276115.1 Deltaproteobacteria bacterium | reverse complement strand
GTTTATATTGACAGAGTGTTACAGTACTCGACAATGGATGACATTATCCATAACGATTCTATGGCGAATATTTCGTATTTTTTGACCCGTGAGCCGAAAAACGCGCTGATCATCGGTGGCGGGCTCGGCGGGCTCGCGCGTGAGCTGCTGAAATTCGATCTTGAGTCGATAGATTTTGTTGAGATAGAGCCGGAGTTGACTAAACTCGCGCGGATGAATATATTAGATACTGGTGAGACGAAGGTATTTGTTGACCTTTTCGCGAAGATTTTTAGTGATGAAAGATGCAATATAATCAATGAAGACGGCTTTAAGTACTTGAAGGAGACGAAGAAAAAATATGATATGATCATACTTGATGTGCAATCCCCCTCTAATCTCCAATTGGCGCGGTTTTTCACAAAGGAGTATTTTCAGATGGTGAAGGCGAAGCTTAACCCGGGCGGCACATTTATGTTGCCACTTCTTGATTCGCTCACCTTCCCCGGGGAAAAAGCGCTTAATTACAGCGTACATAATACGCTGAAGGAGGAGTTCGCGTATAAGCGGGTGTTGCTACCGATATATCATATCAAAAAAGTCGCGGAACCGAGAAATGATAAGGATTATATAAAACGTCCGTATTTTGAACTCGTTATATCCTCTGATGACGATTACATCAATCAGATGGATGTTGAAAAGATGCACGGTAAAATTAAGGGGTATGATGCTTTGAATATGTCTCCTTTCGGTCAGCGGCAATACCTCAGGTTTTTCTTTAAGGCGGCGCGCGCGTATAGTGATGAGGTTTACTCTGATTATGCTTATGAGGGCGTATCGACGCTGGATAAGATGGTACCGCTGTACTACAAATGGGAGAATTCTAGAAAAAATATCAACCCGAGTGTCAGGTTTGAATGGACTGATTCTGGAGGCGTGAAAGTTGTTAGTGAGTAGTATTTTAATTTAACTTATTATTTTGTTGAAATATCTTTTGTTTTTTGTTAAGATAATAAGCTTGAAGGATTTGTCGTTTAATAAAAAAACTAGGGTCATCCTTATAAAGTTTGAGTTATGAGTTGCCCATAACACTTTTGGCATGTTAAATCACTTTTTTTTAAGCGGTTTAACATGCTCTTAAGCGACAATATAATTAATAACAATAAAGGAGATGAATTTAATGGAATTTGGATTTAAGAAAAAGCATCTGATCTTGTTTTTGGCTTTACTGCTGAGCATAGTTTTCACTGCGTGCGGGCCATCTATCCCACCGGAGACAACTTTGCATAGTGAGGCGATAAAACTGTTCAAGGAAAAGAATTATGAAGGAGCGATCGAGAAGTTCTTAGCTACTATTGAGGCAAATCCTGATCTGTTAAAGACTTACGGTAACCTCTCACTTATGTACATAAAGCTTGATACACCAGACTACACGAACGCGCTTAAATACATTAAGGACGGTTTGGTTAAGGCGACAGAATTAGAGGATGAAAAGAAAATAAAGACCTACACAAAGACCTTCAATAAGCGAGCTAAAGCGTATTATGAAAATGTTGTCAAGCCTGAGGCTACGACAGAAACATTGCAGGCTTTCGCGACTGAATATCCTGAAGCGGCTGAAACCTTTGGTGTAATCGCAATCCTTGAAGAGAAGGCGTATGAGGAGGTAAAGCAGGCGGATACTATTGAGGCTTATGAGGAGTACATCGCGAACAACCCTGAGAGCGCTTTTCTTGAAGATGCTCAAAAGGTGATTTTTGATAAGACTATGGAGTCAAATGATCCGGGGCTCATCCAGAACTACTTGGATGATAATCCTGATAGTGAGAAAAAAGAAGAGATAGCTAAAAAATTAGCTGGGCTTGAATTTGACAAGGTCGACGCAATGCCTGAAGGCACTGATAAAGTTAAAGCACTTGAGGACTTTATAGCGAAATATCCTAAAAGTGAGTTTTCTAAGACAGCAAAGAGTAAGATAGCCGCTGGCGAGTGGTCAAAAGCTTCTAAAGCTAACTCAGTTAAAGCCCTTGAAGAATTTATCACTAAGTTTCCTGATACAAAATTTACGAAAGAAGCGGGTAAAAAAATAGACGCTATAAGATTTAGTGAAGTTAAAGGTCATTTGACTACCGCGAAAACTCCTGAAGATAAAATAAAGGTATATGAGGAATTTATCTCTAAGTACCCTAAAAACAGGTTTGTAAAAAGAGTCAAAGAGGCTATTACCAAGCTTAAAAAAGGAGCCGCGAAAAGTGATGCCGCTAAGAAGTCTACACCAGCTCCGGCGCCAGTGAAGAAGAAGTCTGATTCTCCCAAGCCAATGCCTGATGTACCATTCATACCATAATTAATTTATATTATTCAGACTTTAAGCCCGTCGCTGAGATATGCGGCGGGCTTTTTTTAACTATATGCCAGACAAAAGCACATCAGGGGTATTTGATCACCTAGACGAATTGAGAAAAAGACTAGTCGTCTGCGCGATTGCTCTTGCTGTCTGCTTTGCTGTCTGTTTCACCTACTCAGAATATCTGCTTACTATATTAAAAATACCACTGGATTACAATCTCGAAATCTTGACCAGATCGCCATTTTTGTGTCTTGTAGAAAGCGCGTCAAAAGTAGATCTGCACATAATAGCGCCAGCCGAAGCGTTTTGGGGGCACATAAAAATATCGCTCGTTTTCGCCATATTTTTAGCGTTTCCAGTGTTGTTAACGCAGTTGTGGCTTTTTGTAAAGCCCGCGCTCTTCCCATACGAAAAGAAATTCGCCGGTTCATTCATTGTTGCGAGCACCTTGCTTTTTTTCTTTGGGCTTACCTTCTGCGCCTTCATTGTGCTACCGTTCGCGCTGAACTTTTTGCTTACTTACAAAACCGAACAGCTTGTGCCTATGTTGACTTTCGGTAGCTACATAGACTTTACGCTAAAATTCCTGCTCAGTTTCGGGCTTATATTTCAGACACCGGCGCTTATAGTCTTTCTCGTCAAATTTAATATATTGACGCCGCAAATGCTAAAAGAGAACAGAAAGTATGCTATATTGATAATTTTCATAGTCTCGGCGGTACTCACCCCGACACCTGACGTGTTTAATCAGTGCGTGATGGCGGTGCCGCTCATGCTTTTATATGAAATCAGCCTGCTGGTGTCAGGTGTGATATACAAAAAGAGTACAGAATAAGTTTTGCCACAGTGTACTTCAAAGAAGGATATTAATTTGGGCAACAGTATTAAACAATATATGAAGCCATATTTACCGCGCTATGCAGCCGGTTTTTTCCTGCTGATACTGACGAACGCGTTTGCGCTTTTTGTACCGTGGGTACTGAAGTACGCGATTGACGATCTAAGAGAAGAGGTCACTCATCAGAAACTGGTGCTGTATGCGTCAGCGATTGTCGGGGCGACATTTGTGCAGGGTTTCTTCCGCTTTTTGTCACGTCAGACACTCCTAAAGTCATCTCACATGATCCAGTTTGATATTCTGAACGATTATTTTGGGCACCTTCTGCGGTTGCCGATGTCCTTTTATGACAAGAACAAAACCGGTGATCTTATATCGCTCGCCACAAACGATTTGAAATCTGTTCGGATGATGTCGGGCGTTGGTGTTATGAACATCATGAACACGCTGATCATCGTCACCCTGACTTTTTTGTTGCTACTGATGCTTAACGTAAAACTCACGGTTTTGTCTCTATTGCCTTTTCCCTTTATCGCGATTTTTGTTAAACGCTACAGCGCGCTTATTCATAAGGGCTACAAGAGCGTGCAGGAGGAGTTCTCCAAAATCAACACAAAGGTGCACGAGAATGTTTCTGGTATCCGCGTGATAAAGGCGTACACTGGTCATGAGAGTGAGATAAACGATTTCGAGGAGCGTTGCGAAAGTTATCTGACCCAGAACATGCGTATCGCGAAGCTATGGGGTACGGTATTTCCGCTGATCGGGGCGCTCGCGGGTATAGGGACTTTGATCGTCTTGTGGGTTGGTGGTGGTGAGGTGATTGGCGGACGACTGACTATTGGAGAGCTGGTTGCTTTCAACGCGTACCTTGCGATGCTTCTCTGGCCGATGATAGCGCTTGGGTGGGTCTTGACGCTTTTTCAGAGAAGCAAGGTAGCTATGGGAAGGATAAGCAGGATATTCGATGTTGAACCGGAGATTGCCGATATAGATGACGCTAGTGACACAGAAATATTCGGTGATATAAAAATCGAGGATCTTTCGTTTTCGTACACCCCTGAGGCGTCGCTCGTATTGAAGGATGTAAGCTTCGAGATAAAGCGCGGCGAAAAAGTCGCAATAGTCGGTCCAACCGGTGCGGGTAAGACAACGCTCATTAATCTCATAGCGCGGTTGTACAAAGTGGATGACGCGAAAATATTTATCGATGGGAAAGATATAAACAGCATAAACCTGAAGTCTTTGCGCCAGTCGATCGGTTTTGTACCGCAGGAGACGTTTTTGTTCTCTGACACTATCGGTGGTAACATTGCTTTTGGCGTTGGAACTGCGAGCAAGGAGGAGCTGGAGAAGTACGCTAAAATATCAGACCTCCTTGAAAATATTGAGGAGTTTCCACTTAACTTTGATACCTACCTCGGTGAGCGCGGTGTGAACCTGTCTGGAGGTCAGAAGCAGCGGACGACTATATCCCGGGGGATAATCCACAATCCGAACATATTGATATTGGATGACGCGACGTCAAATGTCGATGTCATCACTGAGGAGCGTATAGTCAGCCGCTTAGAGCGGGAAATGACTGGCAGCACGCTGATAATGGTGTCGCATCGGATAGCGACGGTGATGAGCTTTGACAGGATCGTAGTTATAAAAGAAGGTATGGTGGAGGCAGTCGGGACGCATGATGAGCTTATCGGGCGACCCGGCACATATAAGGAGATGTACAAGCGGTACCTGATCTATAAAGAATTGGATTTACGTGAGGAAGGGTAGATGCGAAAGAGGTTTATAGAGGAAGATACACATATTAAGACGTATGACTCGAAGCTGGCGCGGCGGCTCCTGCAGGAGATCGCTCCCTACAGACGGCAAGTTATTATCGCATTTGTTTTTCTGGTAATGACGTCACTGCTCTCGCTTGTCGGACCATATCTCATCAAGGTAGCGATCGACGAATATATAGCGAACAATGATATGGCCGGGCTGATAAATATTGTTATATTTTTTGTCGGAGTTTTGCTTCTACAGTATATCACCGCGTATATCAGGATATATTACACTCAGTATGTCGGGCAAAAGTCTATGTATTCTCTACGAGTGAAGCTTTTCTCCCACATACAGAAGCTACCGGTGTCGTTTTTTGACAGGAACCCGGTGGGGCGTGTGATGACTCGCGTAACAAACGACATTGAGGTGCTAAATGAGCTTTTCTCCGCCGGAGTGATCACTATCTTCGGCGATCTACTGATGCTTTTTGGAATCATTGTGCTGTTGCTCTTCCTTAACTATAAACTGGCGCTTGTTGCTTTTTCGGTGTTGCCGCTGTTGGTCTTTATCACTCTCGCGTTCAGGAAGATAATGCGTGAATCGTACCGAAACACACGGGAGAAGACGGCAAAGGTAAACAGCTTTTTACAGGAAAACATAACCGGGATGAAGATCGTGCAGCTGTTCGCCCGCGAGTCAAACAGACACAAAAACTTCACGACGATAAATGAGGAGTACAAAAACGCTTTTTTTAAGACGATAACTGCGTACTCACTTTTCTTCCCAATGATAGAACTCTTAGGCTCAATCTCGATAGCGCTTATCATATATTATGGCGGCATACAGTTGTTAGGGGAAAAACTCACGCTTGGCGCGCTTGTAGCATTTGTTGAGTACTTGCGGAAATTTTTCGTTCCAATCCGTTACCTGACAGAGAAGTACAACATTCTCCAGTCCGCGATGGCGTCGTCTGAGCGTGTTTACAAGCTTCTCGATGCTGCGACAGAGGAGGATGTCCCTATGACCGCCGAGAGCGGTCAACGCTTTAGAGGGGAGATAGAGTTTAAGGATGTGTCGTTCGCTTATGTTGATGATGAGTATGTGTTGAAAAATATTTCCTTCAAGATAAACGCGGGTGAGCGGGTGGCGTTTGTCGGCGCTACCGGTGCGGGTAAGACATCAATAATAAACCTCATCAGCGCGTTCTACAAAATACAGAAGGGGGAGATACTTATCGATGGTCGCGATATTTACTCATATCCGAAGGAGCAGTTGCGCAAGAACCTTGGGGTAGTACTTCAGGATGTGTTTATTTTTTCCGGTACTATACTCGAGAATATAACCTTGAACAAGAAGGGTATAAGCCTTGAGCAGGTTGAACGCGCATGTAACAATACCTATGTGTGTGATTTTATTGAGAAGTTGCCGAAGCGTTATGGCGAGCTAGTCGGTGAGCGCGGAGCGGTTCTCTCGGCGGGGCAGCGGCAGTTGCTCTCCTTCGCGCGCGTACTGATATATAATCCGACAGTGCTGATACTCGACGAGGCGACATCAACAGTCGACCCCCACACAGAATACCTTATTCAGAAGGCGACAGAAAAGCTTATGGAGAAGCGCACATCGATAATAATCGCGCACCGCCTTTCTACTATCCAAAACGTCGACCGGATTTTCGTTTTTCATAAGGGGTGTATAGTTGAGATTGGGACGCATGAGGAGCTGTACGCGCAGAAGGGGGTGTACTACAAACTGCACCAACTGCAATATAAGAACTTTACGAGTGATGTGAAGGAGTAGGTATTACTTCTTATATTTTTTAGTGGGCTTTCTCGTCATGTCATAGCTCTTGTCAGCTACAGTATCACCATCAAATGAAATTTTAAGTTCCTTATAGTCATGTTCCATTTTTGGAAAAGCAGTGGTGAAGAGGCATTGAGAGGGTGCGTCAATAGAAAAATATGAGTAAGTCCAGCTTTCCTTGCCAGATGACTGGATACCTTTTTGTTGTGGGTTTCCGAGAGAAGTAAGCAGAGCGTTTTTTGTAGTTTTCCCCGGTACAATGTTATTAAAATCTGTGACAGTAAAGTTCTTGCCATTCTTTGTATGTACCCCCGGAGAACACGCGCCTAGCGCTATGAGAGTGAAAAGAGTAACCAAAATATTTTTTATCATTTTATTCCTCATCTGAAGTATTTATGTAGCAATTTGAGTGTATTTCATCATCTCTCATATCAAGGCAGTATTGTTTTTTGTACTGCTCAAACAGCTCATCGCATTCTTCCTGGGTGAGAAATTCCAGTCCAATAGCTACTTGAGAAGTGCTTATGGAGTGAGAGCTTTGGAAACTCAAAAGGCTCTCTATCTGGTAGTCTGTTAACAGCTTGAGTTCTTTTGCCGCTTCACCAAAAAGTTTTAGCGCAGTCTTTTGATGGTTCAATATATCGACGACTTGTTGTTGCGTGAGGTAGTCCTTGACAAAAGCGATGCTTCCAATTGGAAGGTTCAGCTCCTGAAATATTAGCAGGGTCTCTTCAAACTGATCTTCTGTTATCGCGCCATTTTGCATCAGGAAATGTAGAAAAGACAATCGTTTGAATTGTAGCTTCTTACCGAATAATATAAGTTCTAAAGCGTTTCTTGTATGGAATATGTAGCAATGGTTGTTATGGTGCTCCATGCACTCGCCACATAGCTCTGTAACATAATTATATCCTTCACTGATTACTTCTTTGTCATAGGCACGGTTATCTTCAGGGAATGTTACGTGCAGCGCTCCTTTGTCAACCCGCCTTTGCAGGCGGTTAAATTTTAGCAGGAAGCTTTTCGCGAGACATACCAGGCATACCTGACCGTCGATCACGCAGTCACCCAGACAGACGTTGTCGAATGCCTTCCAAGCCTTATAAACTCCTAAATAAGAAATGTTTCCCATTTTGCCCCTCCATGAATATAGCGTATCTCAACTGTTATGAGTAGAGTTAAGAGGAATATTGTATTTCAGTAAAACGCTGTTCAAACCATCAGAATATTTTGACATGATCTCGGCTACATTTGACAGGTCTTTAGCGTTACTTAAACTGTCAGTGGAAATATTGTTGATCTCCCTAATAGAGCTCAACACATTTTCATTTACCTCAGAATATTGTATCATTGAGTTTAAGGTGTTGTTTATTATGTGAGAGTAGTCTGATAGCGCTGATGTGATCTTTCTCAAGCTTCTTGATTGTTCGTTGGAGTTTATCTTCAACAGATCTGATTTTTTCCTCAGGTCTTGAGTCACATGCAGGACACCTGATGTAGACACTTTTTGTTCATCTGTTTCTTTTTTGATCGTTTCGACCATATTGACGATATTTTTAATGTAGAGAACGACTTCCTTCAGATTTTCTACTTGTTTTGTAGTCTCGCTCTTGATATCCTGCGCCTTTAGGGTTGATTTTCTTGATATATCCAAGACAGAATTAAGTGCTTCAAAAGTATTGAGTGATAATTGTTCTCCTTCATCGACATACCTTTTGCTTTGGTTCATCGCCGCGGTAGCTTCGGTTACTTCACTCAATACTGTTTTGATGAGTTTTTTGATCTCTTTTGTTGACGCGGCTGTACGCTCTGACAGTTCGCGGATCTCATTCGCGACTACGTTGAAACCTTTACCATACTCCCCGGCCGAGGAAGCAAGTATAGCGGCATTGAGGGCTAGTAGGTTTGTCTGCTCCGCGATGTCGTTGATGACGGTCAGTATCTTTCCTATTTCGATTGAACGGGTACCGAGGACATCAATGACGCTTGTCGCTTGCGTAACCGTTGCCTTGATCCTTTTCATGCTGTCGATAGAGTTCTGAACAGAGACTTGACCAAGTTCGCTTGCTTTGCTGGTAACAGACTCAGATAGCGCCGCTGCCTCATTCGCGTTACTCTCAATAGTTGATAGGACGCTGTTGGCGCTATTGGCAGAGTTTAGGGCCTTACCTGATACATGAGAAAGCAGACCTACATCTTCCGCTACTTTTTTTGTGATGGTAGCTAGCTCATCCATCGCTCCGGTGATGCTCAAGATAAGCACATCCACGTTATCGGTAGCGTTTGATACCAAAACATTTTTCTGGATTATGTCATTTGTCAGTAGGAGGTTTTCCCGGCTGAAACCAGACAGATGCTCTAAGCTCTTAAATATGTTCTTTACTGATAAGTTTATTTTAGTTATCTGCTCTAGTGAGCTTTCAACAAGACCTGACTGTCGCTGAGCGCTGTCATAAAAACGCTTGGAGCTTTTGTTTACATCTTTGTTTACACCGCTGAGTTTTGAGGAAAAGTCGGCGATATTTACAATAGCGCTGTTGAAACTTTTTGTGTGTTTGTTAAACACTACTGTCAGGGAAGATGCTTCATCCACCACGGAATCGCCAAAACAATCTAACTCGTCACCAACAGATGATGAGGAGAGAGCGTCAATAAGTTTCTCAATGGGTTGAGTGGATTTATGCAGCATGAAACCAACTATAAGTACTAAAATTACCAGCAAAATTCCCGAAAGAGAAATGTTCGTGATATAATCAGAATTTAAATAACTTACTGGTGTTTCTATAGTTACCCGCGCATAGCCTATTTTTTTGCGGTTTATTCCTGATTCGTAAATTGGCATATAGCTGTTGATAACGTAATGCCTGTTGGTGTGGTCGAACGAGTAATTATATTTTTTGGCGTTCCTCGCAAGAGTTGCTATTTCATCTCGTATAGGTTTAAATATCTTAGAGTTGTCAGAGTGCATCAAGGCAATATCATTGTTGTTCATTACAATGAGCTCCTTGATATCGGTATCGGAGTTTTTAACTTTTTTGACTATCGCGTACAGGTTGCTATCGGTTTGAGAATTTTCACCTTTAATATCATTTATTATTCCATCACCTTCAATAACGATATTACAGTATGCTTTTCCTCTCTTGATCAGTTCTTTTTCAGCTCTGGCTTTTACTTCTTCAGTTGTTTTATTTTTAGAACTGGTCATTAGGTATGCGTTACAGGCAAACATAATGATTATGGCTAAAGAAAATAAAACTAACAACTTGTTTCGTAAAGAAAAGTAGTTTCTGGTTGCCACAATTGTCCTCTTTTTGTACGTAAAAAATAATAGGCTGTATTAGTCTACATTTAATAATTAAGGCACCCGCGCGACTCCAAAACCGTCGTCCTGAATTTGAGGCGCGCCTCAAATTTCAGGATCTGGTAATCCTAATAAATCCAGGTAGATCCCGAAACCAGTTCGGGACGACGGCAGCCGCTTTTATACATAAAAGCAGGTCGTGCAGGAATCTTTAATTTTAACTATAATATAATTATTTAAAAAGTCAAGAAAGTTAGTTTGTTATTGATAGTTAATTTTAAATTACTATCCCTGTGAGGCTTACAGGCAGGCTTGAAAATGAAAGTAAAAACAGTGTCTGCTCTATTGCGTATCTTTTTAAAAACCTTCTTTTGGATGATACATAGCGTGATGGGAAAAAGCGCACATTTTGCAGACCATTAAATTTGGAGTAAAGCATGACCCTGAAAGCGTGGTAGTCATCGCTTACAATAATGACTCTGGTATCGTTCGCGTTGACGCGATCTAGGTAACGTTTCAGAGCGCTTATCTCTTCTTTTGTAGATTTGCATGAAAAATATATAGCGCTATGACCTAGTTTATTAATTATTCTATTCGCTATCTTTTTTTGGTACTTGCCCGCGGAAATGATAAGCTGACTGTTCGTGTTTTCATTTACTTTCTTTAAGCCAGCTTTCAGTCGCATAAAAAATGGATGAGAATTATTGTTGAATTTTTTTATGAGTTCTTTATCGCTCATTTTTAGCATATTTTGAGTTGAACTCTGTTTGAATGGCTTTGTCCCGAGAACATAGACAAAGCTTTTGTCATTATTCGATGATCTATCCAAAACCAAGCGGTGAGTCAAGTTAAACGATAAGAACGAGAGCGTCAAAAAAGATAGGGTACAGATAGATACGCTAAGAAGCAGTGACGCTACTCGGTTGCGTTTTTTTTCAGTAAACCTTGTTCTAGTAAGTCTTCCCCGGATAAAAAATATGCTGAATGAAGTAATGAGTGAAACGGTGTATAAGGTTTTTATCATATCTATAGAAATGTAAGGGGTCGCGAAAAAAATGACTTGATACGCAATGACTATCAATGTGCCCGCAAAATAATTTCCCGAGATGATATTCGCGCTACCAGGAGCAAAGGGATTTAGTAAAATAGCGATTGATTTTAGGTATTTGTTGAGCATTAGTATATGTTTCCAGAGTATAGACTATACTTTTTTATTTCTTTCTTGTCAAGTAAGTTCGTATTTGTTAAAAAAATGCTGAAAAATAGAGATTGATTTTTTTTGTAAATTATTATAAATTATATATAAATCGTTTATCTGTCGTAAGAAGCGTTGAACGGTTTAAACTACTAAATAACTATAGTGATTCTAGGAGATATTTAATGGCAAATAAAGAATGGGAATATGGGCAGATATTTGTCGCGAAACCTGATGTGTTTGGTGGTCTACCCAAAAACCCCCTCGATTTAAGAAAAATCAATAGAGCTGGGAAAGCAGGCTGGGAGATTGTATCAACAATTCCATTTACTGTCTCACAAGGTGAGGTAAAAGGTTCATTTTTTGTTCTCAAACGAGAAGTAACAGATGAAGACAAGGATAGTGATCAATTATAAAATTGGGCTTTAATTACAAAAGATACATTTGCCGTTTAACGCTACTAGTCGTGATGTTGTTATCTTTTACCCAAGCTGTGCGTGCGGACTTTTCTCAAGACAGGAAGTGTCTGGTATGTCATGCCAACAAGAGCGTTGAGTTCCAAAAGCTTGTTAAAAGTGGGCTCTTTGATGTTGAAGTGACTTCACTAATCACTGAGGATATGTGTTACAGCTGTCACAACGTTTCGGTACAAGACACTAGAGAGATGTTCGCATTGCAACATCACCCGGTCAGAGTTGTACCTTCCGCGCGGGTCAGAGTGCCCCCTAACTATAACCTGAACGAAAAGGGTGAAGTAGGTTGCGGTACATGTCATACCCCGCACTCCGCTAGGAATGAAGACGGCTCACTCTCATTTATGCGCGAACCAAATATTGACTCGAGTATGTGTACCGCGTGTCACGTCGCGCTTACTCAGGGACCAAAATACGGTGAACATAAGATCGGCGTTACGCTTAATGTCGACCCTGAGATCATTACGTCCCGGGGTGGAAAACTCGGCGCTAGGAACACAATAATCTGCGAGACATGTCACATTGCGCATGGTTCAGAAAAAAGAAAGCAACTTATCTTCTATGAGAGTGGTGAGGACTTTTGCTCTCTTTGTCATGATGATAACCCAAGTAAGGGCGGTGTCGGGTTCGGGATGGATACGCACCCCATCTACAATGAGGATTTTGAGAGTGATATCCCGGAAACCTGGCCAAATGGAAGGAAGATCAGAAGATCGAAGAACGGTGATTTTACCTGTCAGACCTGCCATACAGTCCATTATGGGCGTAAAGGACAGCTGGTAATCTCAAACGATAATGGTGAGATGTGCGCAACATGCCACGGTGACAGACAAAATGCCAAAGATGATGAGATAAAGAAAAATCATATCATAACCACTGATAAGGACGCCGCGATTCCTGTCTCCTGCGCCAGCTGTCATGTCGCTCATAACGCTTTTTATAACCCTATGTCTGAAACGACAAAACTGCTTGTCAAAAATAATGAGAACTCTGAGATGTGCTACGAGTGCCACCTGGACAAAAAAACTGACAGTATCATCATCGCTGAGCTGTCAGGAAAACACCCAAACAATATGCCGTTTACCCCAAGTACTAAGATGAGTGACAAGTTAAAAATACTAGGTGGGAAGGTAGGTAGCGACAATAAGATAATATGCAATTCATGCCATAGTGTGCATGACGCGAAGACAAAAGAGGCTAACCTTGTGATGACGAAAGAGCGTATCTGCCTTTACTGTCACATCAATCAGAACTTTTTGAACCCTGTCGCCGCGGCAAACGGTTCACACCCCACAAATGTCATACCGAAAAAAGCTTTGGTGCCAGAAGAGGTTCTCAAGGATGGACAGATGAGTCAAGCAGGTGAGATAATTTGCCTGACGTGTCACTCAGTCCACGCGGCGACTCCAGAAACAAAGCTGCTTACATTCTTCAATAATAAAGATGAATATTGCATAACATGCCACAAAGGTATGGCTAAGATGCTGAAAGGTAAACATAACCTAAAGAATACAGCGCCTGACGAGAAGAACATCCTCGGGCAAACGCCAGAAGAGAGCGGTATGTGCGGCGCGTGTCACACAGCTCACCTGTATGGCAGGAATGTGGAGAATAAGTTCGCTGATATAATCGATCAGGTTTGTACTGACTGCCATGACAGTGATGGTCCGGGGACTGATGTAAGCAAGGAAGGGATGTATAACCACCCTAACAATGTCTATGTGACCAATCAGTTCAGGCTGTATGATCTGCCGATATATACTGAAAACGGAAAGAAAGTGGCGAGAAATGGGAAAATAACATGCTCTACATGCCACAATATACATGAAAACGAAAAATACGCGCAAGATAAAAAACTGCTCAGAATCAAAAGCGGTGACGTGTCGGGGATCTGCTTAAACTGTCACAGAGATAAACAAAAGATATTTGGGACGGAGCATGACTACTCCGCGATTGGTCTTGAGGATGAAAAAAACCTGAAAGGCGGCAGTGCTAAGACTGATGGGGTATGCTCCCCATGTCATGTCGCTCATGGTGGCACCATGAGGTTTGCTTACGCACAGCCGATGGAGGTGGAAAAGATCCTCGCGGCTAATGTGGATACTATAAGCAAGGTATGCCTCGACTGTCACGGTGAGGATGGGGATGAAGCATTCACAAAAGTCAAGCACACTGGTCACAAGGTAAACGTCTCTTTCGAAAATATTGGGCTGGTGCGGAACAAACTCCCACTGTTTGATTCAAATGGCAACAAAGGTAAGGGGAACAAAGTGTTATGCTCCACTTGCCACGATCCGCATGAATGGGGCTGGAATATGTCTACCCTCAGTTCTGTGCCGCCACCGGATGAGAGTGTTGAGGGGACGTCGGCAAATAGTTTTTTGAGGCGTACCGGTAATAACTCTGATAGTTTGTGCGCAATCTGCCATAAGGAACAATCGTTGATGTTTGATACGGCGCACGCGATTTATCTGAAGAAAAAAGATGAGTATAAGGACTCAGGCTTATGTGAAATATGTCACTCTGTACACCAGCCAGAACTTGACAGTATGTTGTGGAACTACAAGCTTAAAGAACAGAACAAGGATGATAATTTCGCACAGCGTGTTTGCTTCCAGTGCCACAGCAAAAAGAAATTTTTTGGTCGTAAGGAAAAACCGAAAGTAAACCACCCTGTAAATACGACGATGAGTATCGGTTTTGGTAAACAGAAGGTCAAGACGACACTGCCGCTCTATACCGATGCCGGCAAGAGAGATGAGAAAAACGGCAAGATCGTATGCTTCACCTGTCACGACATCCACCGTTGGAACCCAAAGTCGGCCTCTAAAAAGGGAGGTCCCGGGGTTGAGGGAGAGACCTCAAACTCATACTTGAGGATCGCGGCGAATGATGGCTACCTCTGCACCAATTGTCATGAGGATAAATTGTCGCTCCTTAATACTGAGCATGATATGAGAGTTACCGCGCCTTTTGAGGAAAACAGAAAGGGCTTAAACCCGCAGGAGTCAGGACCTTGCGGTACATGCCATGCTACTCACAACGCCTCCAGGAAGGATATTGTTCTCTGGAACAGGAAGTTTGGGAAGGGTAAGAATAAACTTACCGGTCTATGTACCAGCTGTCATTCGAAGGGGCAATGCGCCGAAACGAAGCAGACAGACCTAAACTATCATATTCCGCAGAAGAACACTTTTTTTGTTTATAAAAAAAGGTCAATACTAATCAAAGTATTGGAGTTCACCGCTCGCGGAGGCATAATGGAGGCGCCTACTTTTCCACTTTATAATAGTAAAGATAATACGAAGGGTAAAAAAGGCAATCTTCAGTGCGCGAGTTGTCATGATCCGCATAAATGGAGTGCTAACCCACAGATGGGGGGCACAGGAAAGAATGAAGAGGGAGACACAAGCAATAGCTTCTTGAGGATCGATAACCCTACTTTCGCCGAAACCACTTTCTGGGAGGATTGCCACTCAGAAAGAACACCTCAGAAGTTCAGGGAGTTTCATGAGCTGAAGCCCGAGAGCGAGATCAAGGTGATAGAAGACGATGATGATGATTACGATTACGACTATGATTACGATTACGACTACGACTACGAATAGAGATTAAAATGACGAAAGACTTGTGTGCGGCTATAGATATCGGCAGTAATACTATACGCCTGATTATTGGTGAGTATTCTTCCGGGAAACTCCGCGTCGCTACAAAGGAACTCAGAATAACCAGGCTCGGGAAGGGGTTTCATCATACCGGTGAGATATCTGAAGAGTCAGCGGAAAAATCATTGCGTGCCCTGACTGAATACTCTAACATAATAAAACAGTTTGGGGTTACATCCGTTGCTGTGTGCGCTACCGCGGTTATGCGAAAAGCTAAAAACGCGGCTCGCTTGGTTGATGACATAAAAAAACAGACTGAGCTGGATGTGCGGGTGATATCCGGTGACACAGAGGCGCGCCTTTCCGCGCTCGGCGTAAGCAGTACAATTCAAACGCGCGCGACCTCAACTCTTTTGTTTGATGTTGGTGGCGGTAGTACCGAGTTTATTTTTTCTCATGGTAATACGGTTGAGGTGGCAATGTCGCTCCCGATCGGGGTTGTCGTCATGTATGAATCGTTCATCAAAAACGATCCCCCGCTAGCCTCAGAACTTGACGCGATGAACGCGCAGATACGGCAGGCTATTATTAATATGAAGGGTGAATCGTTTTCTGCTATCAGTGATAACTTTGATATCGTCTTTACCGCCGGAACCGCGACTACACTCGCGGCGATAAAACTTAATATGGGTGATTATGACCCTGACGTGATAAACAACTATGTTGTGACGTACGATGAAGTGAAATCGTTATACAACGATTTCATTCTGAAAACCAACCCTGAGCGTGAAAAAATCATCGGCCTAGAGAAAGGGCGTGAAGATATTATCATCCCCGGCGCCCTGATTGCTCTGAATGTTATGGATATTTTTGGTGTGGATGCTATGGTAATCAGTGATGCCAGTCTGCTTGAAGGTATCTTGATAGATCATATTAAAAAAAATACCTGAACTATATCACCCCAACGTCATTCTAGCCCCTGATCTGTCCTTCACCATAAATAATAAATTTTTCGGTTGTAAGTGACTCAAGCCCCATCGGACCGTAAGCGTGAAGCTTAGTCGTACTGATTCCTATCTCCGCGCCGAGCCCGAGTTGCCCACCATCAGAAAATCTCGTTGACGCGTTTACCATGACTACTGATGAGTTGACTTCTTTCAAAAACTTCTGCGAGTTCAGGTAGTCTTTCGTAACGATAGTCTCGGTGTGGTCTGAGCCGTACTTGCGGATATGCTCGATCGCCTCGTCGATTCCGCCGGCCATCTTCACAGCGAGCCGCAAATCGAGGTATTCCGCGTAAAAATCGTCCTCTGTTGCCGCGTTGCACTTAGGGTATATCGACTTTACCTTATCATCGGCGAAAAATTCAACCCCCTGATCGCTTAGCGCCACAAGGATATTTCGGATAAAATCATCTGACAGCCCTTCATGGAGAATTAGAGTCTCCATAGCGTTACATACGCCCGGACGTTGTACTTTCGCGTTTATCGCTATATTCTTCGACATATCAAAATCCGCGCTCTCATCGATGAATACGTGGCAGACACCTTTATAATGCTTTATTACCGGTATCTTGGAGTTCTGCACCACGAAGCGTATCAGCCCCTCACCGCCCCGCGGAATTATAACATCGATCTGCTCTTCGAGGTTGAGCATCTCACCGACCGCTTCTCTGTCAGTCGTTGGGATTATGCTCACCGCCGCGCTGTTTACACCGTAGTTCTCTAGCGCTTCCTTGAGGATCTTACCGATCGCCATGTTTGAGTGTATCGCTTCTGAGCCGCCACGCAGGACGACGCTGTTACCCGACTTGAGGCATAGCCCTGCCGCGTCAGCCGTGACGTTTGGTCGTGACTCGTATATGATTCCGATAACACCGAGTGGTATCCGCATCTTACCGACGACTATACCGTTCGGACGCTTGTACATCTTCGCCACCTCACCGACCGGGTCAGGTAGCTCTGCCACCTCGCGCAACCCCTGCGCCATCGATTGTATACGCGCCTCGGTCAGCGCCAGACGGTCTACCATCGCGCTCGACAGCCCCTTACCTTTCGCCTCCACGAGGTCTTTTTCGTTCTCTTCTGCGAGATAATCAGCGCTTGCTAATATCTTGTCCGCCATCTCATTCAGGATCGCGTTTTTTGTCGCACTGTCAAGCTTCGCTACCTGCGCGGACGCTTCCCTGGCGGCTTTTGCTATAGATAATACTTCTTCTTTGATACTCATATATTTTTCTCCTAACGGTTGATTCTTTTGATAACTCATTTTAAATGTTTTTGCTAATATGTCAATCTATTTTTTTCGCTTGGTAGTCTCTGGTGAGTGGGCATTATGACAGCCATAACACGCTTCGTTTTCTATCGGGGAGGCAATGTTTTTTTTCCATGCCGTGTCTTGAGGTTTTGAGAGCGGGGTAGGGCGGTGTCAGCGTTCTCTTTCCATTATCTGTATATACTGGGAGTGTTGCCAAACGCGATTTAAGTTAATCTGTAGTGTTTGCTTAAAATATTCCGCATCATAATTTCCCCGCGGTCTTAGGTTTTTGTGATTTTGCTTGTTTTATGATTTTGTTTTCATTTTTTCTTCTTTCTGCGCCCGTTTCGCTCATTTTGGGCGCACCACT
>JAJRXV010000262.1 GCA_024276115.1 Deltaproteobacteria bacterium | reverse complement strand
TCGCTTACGTCATGGAGATATTGTCTTTTTTAAGCCGAATGGAGATATTGTCGAAGAAGTGTCGATTTCTTCAATTTGGCGTAACAGTGCTGGCGGGGACAGTTATAAATACTTTGAAGGTATTAATAAAGAGCTACTTCCTTTTAACAAAGATCGTGAGTATGTAACTATCGCAGAACAAATGTTCGGTTTTGTTGAACATTGCGAAAAAGATAGCAACGAACCAGCTTTAGCATTAGGAAGCAGAGTACGCTTTTCATTTGGATTACTGTGTAATAAAAGCGAATATCAATATCAAAGTGAGGTTACGCTTAAAATTTTAGACTCTCCTAAACCACCATGTCCATCATTTTATTTTAAGAACAAGAAAGGCAATAATGGATATATTGCAAAGAAGGATTTGAAGCCTGGAACACATATCCCTCAAGGCAGAAAGTTTTATCTGCATAATAACAATAAGGGCAAACCTTGGGAAACCGCTCATAAAGACAAAAATCTTGATCAAAAAAGCATGGTAAAGCCTGTCGCCCCTGGAGCTGAGTTTTACTTTCATATTGACTTTGATAATTTGAGCGAAAGCGAACTGGGGCTCTTATGCTATGCGATAAGACCATCTGACAGCTTTCGCCACAAGATTGGTATGGGGAAATCCATTGGACTTGGAACGGTTTGCATTGATCCAGTGGGAATATTTCTTGTTGACAGAGCGGAGCGTTATAAAGCAGCATCGTTCTTTTCTGATTGTAGATACCATAAATGCTGGATTAGTGATGAAAGCGAAATCGAAAAAATACAAGAACAATATAAACTTGAAAAGCAATCTTATAACAAAGAGAGTAAATGTACCTCGTTTAACGATTTTAGAGACAAATTTAAAGAGACTATGAATGAAGATATAAAACAAGCGCTAGAGCTTCTTGGTGACCCAACCAAAATAACGAGTCCTGTTCATACGCCTCAGGTTAATAATGGTACGGATTTGGAGAAGGAGACTTTCAAGTGGTTTGGTGGGAATAGGAATCAGTTCCTAAAACCATTAAATGAAAAATCAACCCACATAGACAAGTTAAACAGGTAACGTATGAGCAATATAAATACCCTAATCTTCTTTCTTGGTGGCTATGACCTTGAGATGCTCACTATTAGGAAGCTATTAGAGGGAGTTGCGCCGGATTCCTATTATGATAAACATCTGTCATGGGGAGCAAAAGCATCTGACTATTTTAACGAAATAAACTCTTGTATTGACAATGAGCGCCTACCAGTACTCATTGAATTGGAAAATGATGTTGACCTCACTTCTGACAAGGCAATTTTCTTAAATCATCATAATGAAAAGAGTGGGATAGACAAGCCTACTCCCTTGCATGAAGTCTTCAGGCTTTTAAAACTTCCTGATGATAAATGGACTCGCTGGTATGATTTAGTTGTGGCTAACGATAGAGGCTATATTCCTGCAATGCTTAACATAGGGGCATCTAAAGAAGAAATTATAAAAGTTCGCTCTGAAGATAGGCAGGCACAGGGTATTACTAAAGAAGAAGAAGAGCAGGCAATAAACGCGATTAAGCAACTTGAAATACTTGCTGAAGGAATGCTTACAGTAGTCACCTTACCTCATTCACACACTTCACCTGTCTCTGATATGTTGCACCCTGAACTGGGCGGAGTCGGCTACAGAAACCTTTTAGTTTTATCCCCAAAAGAAGTAAATTTTTTTGGGGATGGGCATCATGTTATAGCACTGAACAAGTATTATCCCGGCGGATGGTATGGTGGTGCGCTTCCAGAAAGAGGATTTTGGGGGTGTAGTAAACAGCTGAGAAACATTCAAGCTTTTCTTGTTAATCAAATTAAAAAATTGAATATAAAGTGATCAATATATAATGAACTCTAACCATGACCAATAACCCGCTCACAGCCCTTTCGTGGTACCGACTCCCCATTACGCTGATGAACACCCGCGTTCATTCGTTCACGAAGGCGCTCGCGATATCGGTGGTGCAGGCGATCATAAAGGGTGTCACAATCCAGTGTCAGCAGAAGTCTGCCGGGAGTGATCCGATAGTCATCTTCCACATTGTCGCTAAGAAATTCACCGCAAAGCCCCGTGAGGATATGCGTCTGCCGATCGAGGTGCTATTCTTCGGGTGCGACGAGGCTTATGTCACAAGCTGGCGCGAGACGTTGCGGGCGTACCTTGCCGCTAACGAGACCGGTAAGAACTACGATATATTCAAGCTCGGTGATGTTGAACCCCGCTCTTATAGCGATGTAGTGAACGAAACCGGTGACATCCCCGCCGATGGTGAATTGTGCCTCGATTTTTTGTCGCCGCTACCGTTCAAGCATAAAGGCAAGCGCACGCACATTACTAAAGAGGCGTTCATAAGGACTTTTGAGCGCCGCTTCACAAGGCTGTTTGGCGGGTC
>JAJRXV010000261.1 GCA_024276115.1 Deltaproteobacteria bacterium | reverse complement strand
CAATACAATTTAGGGGGGATTCCCCCTAAACTCCCGTTGGTCGAACCCCCTTTTTACGGGTACTTACAGCGACGACTTTTTCGAAAAGAGAGGGAATTGTCTATTTGGCAACAGTCCCTAGGATTACCAGATCCTGAAATAAATTCAGGACGACGGTTTTAGGGTCGCGCGGGAGTCTTATAAAAGCAGGTCGCGGGGAGTCTTTGAAATAAATTCAGGATGAGGGTTTAAGGGTTGTGTACAGGTCTTTATTGGGGGAGATATGTGCTTCACACGGCCTCAGCTGCCTGAATCACTCGTGACGACCTCTGTCTGCCGCTACTTAGCTATTTTAAGCTTGACGCACGCTCCCCTTGCTATCAAGTGGATTCTGCCTTAATAATCGATTTCCTGTGCGTCCATGAGCGCGTCAATTGTATAGTAGCCCTGCGGTAAAATAAGTAGTCATGAGCACAATATCAACGGTTTTTGTATCTACTTATTAATTATTACCGCGCGTTATTTGAAATGTCATCCACAAGTGTTGCCACAACGTCATCCCCGAGCGTTTCTATTGGGGATCCAGGCTCTAAACATCTTGTTAAACATAAGCTTTTTCGCTTTCGCTCAATATGTTTTAGTCCTAGGTTCCCGATTAAAACCTCGGGAATGACGGGGCGCAACTTCGGGAATGACGGGGCGTGAAAGCTATACATTTGATTGCCGGGTTAATAGTATTGATCTGTGTGATTGTTTATTGATGAGTGGACAAAAAAAATGGGGGGGTCGGCAAAACCGACCCCCCATTGAATACTTATACTACAGAGATTGCTAAAGGAATCAACTCTTAGTGAGTGTATCCAGTACCAATACCTCTTGTACCTCTTGACTTCTCACCATTGCTACCAACTTTGACAATACCAGAGTTGTTAGTGTAGTCAGTGTCACCAAATACTGTGCTCCAGCCGAAGTTACCGTTAGCAGCTGAATTCCATGCGCTCATAGCGTTTGTTCTAGCATAGATAACGCTGTAGATGTATGCGTTAACTGTGTCATTTTGATCTTGAGCGTTAGCATAAGATGTAAGGTCTTTAAGAGCTAAAGTAGCGCCCGCGTCAACGATGTTACCATCAGAGTCTAATCTGAATATTGCAGACCAACCCTCAGCGTAGTTCTGGTTGATTAAAGCAACGATTTGACCACGACCAGTTACAGCATCGTCAGCGTTTGTCCATGTTTTCCATGTAGTAGGTGTGCCGTCAGCATCAAGGTTCCACCAACCGTTAGAGAATCCTGAACCTTCAACAGCTTCAGCAGTTTCATTCCAGTCGTTTGAGTCACCAGCGTCTGATGAAGAAACAACGATTACAACTTGACCACCAGCGAAACCAACTCTACCAAGAATGTATGGTCCTCTTTTACCTTTGTAGTGTCCGCCTTCGTCCCATGCGTAGAAGTCAACTGAATCAGCTTCAGTATCTTCACATGTTGAGCTGTTGCTTGTAACAACAACAACTGATACCCAGTTACTATCGTCGTTATTGTTAACAACGTATGGGTATTTTAAAGTTGTGTGGCAAAGGTCTGGCTGAGAATCACTTGTACCAAGAAGAACGTCAGTAGAAGTCATACACTCATAGTGATCGTTACCAACTGTGTAAGAAACAGTAATAGCAACTGTAGCTAAACACATAGTGTCAGTACAATCAGTTGTCTGGCTACCAGAAGTTCTAAGTCCTTGACCTGGAAGTCTGTAACCGTCTGTTGTTGCCAATGAACCACCAGCAGCGTTAGCAAAGTTAGCAACTCTAAGTGTTGTTGTGTCAGCACTACCAGTTGTAGTGTTAACAACAATAAGACCTGTAGTTGTGTTAGTTGGATCCCATGTTGATGAGCTAGCTGAACCTAACTTTGATATTTTAGCGCCTGAACCTGTACCGGTTGTGAAAGTCCATGAAGCGTAACCTGTGTTAGCTCCTGACTCAAACTGATCGCTAAAGTTATAAAGAACATGTGACAACTCAGTATCGAATTCGTTAGCGAATGACTGATACGCGTCAATAGCAGGCATAGTTCTTGAAGAACTACTGTCACAATCCATCCCCCAGATAACAGATGTCGCCGCAGGCTGGACGATTGTGAGAGCGAAAGCTGATGTTGAAAACACAGCCGCGCCGATTAATGCTACAATACTTAATAATAAACTCTTTTTCATTTAAAAATCTCCTTTCAATTAAATAAACACTTTATTTTTTTACTACTAGTTATAAATACCTTTGGTTCTAGGCAAGTCTTATGTTCCCTCACCACCTCCTTTGAAATTCGTTAGGGGATAACTTGTTCTTACTTCATAAATTGCATCAATCTATTAAAAAAGGCAAATATTGATATATTTGCTCTTACTTGCCGGTATTCATTGACATATTTAAAAGAACTTACAAAGCGTCGCCCACACTTAAAACGTACAGGTGTGCTTTCATGAGTTATTTATAGTCAACAATATTGACTTTGTCAAGTTTTTTTTAGCTTATACGCAAAATAATTTACAAAAACTTTACTTACATAAGTCAAAAGTCAGACGTCAACGCTGTCGATATAATAACCATATATTACTATTTGTCAAGAAAAAAATGAAACAAAATGTACCAATAATGCTAGCCACTTGCAAGCAATACCTCGAAACAACTTGATATATATAGCATTACAGGGCTTACGCGCGACCTAAAATCGAGCGTGATTAAATGAGAAGAAAATACGCGCGACAAATTGCTATGCACTTGTTATCATTAGAGTTCCGCCCATGAACAACCACTATTGAGCGCTTAAAACTGACAAAAAAACCCGCGCGCCAGCGATCGCGATGCAGAACGCGAGTATCAGGCGCAGTTTTCTGACCGGTACTCTCTGGCTCATCAGCGCACCGAGATGACCGGCGGGGATGACAGTCACAACAATCGGCAACGCGAGAGACCAAACAATCTGACCAGTAGCGGCTTTCCCCAGAAAAGCGGCAAACGACGAGAGGAAGACTATGGCGAGGTTACTACCGATAGCGATTCTGGTCGGGATATGTAAAAATGAAGTCATGAGTGGTATAAGTATAAAAGAACCGCCTTGCCCCACAAGTCCGCCTAATATCCCGACAGCGCCAGCGGCGGCAACCGCGCGCGCTCTACTGAATGTTAACTCATTGATATCAGGAGCCTCACCATCTTTATGGGTCGGTATAAAAATCAGGAAAGCCGCGGTGAAGGCAAGCAGAGCGAAAACCGATAGGAGTATGGAGTTAGAAACATACCCCGAGAGATACCCACCCGCCAGCGCTGTAATAAATATGGTTATTCCCATCCAGAGCGTCAGCTTTAGTGAGAGGAAGTGGAATTTTTTGTGGGTCAGGCCGCCCGAGACGCAGGCAACTAGCCCCTGAACAATGGTAAGACCGGCGACGACTTTCATCGATAACGCTTCGAGCCCTAAGAGTGGGGGTATATAAAGTAGTAGGGGCGCCATGACAATCCCGCCGCCTATCCCGAGCAGACCGGATAAAAAACCGCTGACAATGCCGAGCGCGCCGATCAGGATGTATAGTTCCATACATTGCTCCTTATATATATATTAACCCGGCGATTAAATATAAAGACTCCGGCACAACTCCAAAACTGTCGTCCTGAATTCATTTCAGGATCTGGCAATCCTATAAAGCCGGGTAGATCCCGAAACCAGTTCGGGACGACGGCAGGAGTATTACACTATACATTTTATCGCCGGGTTAATAGTAGGTCGCATTTAAGGACGCACTATGTATATAGTACATATATAGTAAACTCTATTCCACCACTATACCGACCGGCTCGTCAACCAGATCACCGATACGAACAGCAACCGAAGCGCCAGCTTTATTGAGCGCGGCGATAAGGTCGTCGGCCTGAGTTGCCGGCAGAGAGAGGAGTAGTCCGCCTGAAGTCTGCGGATCATACAGAAGGTTTTCCTCAGCTTTTGAGAGCTTCACCCTCATTTCGAGATTATGTCGCGCGACCATGGCGCGATTAGGCAGGTTGCTACCGGTGGTCTCGCCTTTTTTGTACATATCGAGAGCACCGGGGTAAAACGGAAGCGCCTTATATCGTATAACCACTCTGGCATTGCAACCGTGCGCCACTTCGAGCAAGTGCCCTAATATACCGAAACCTGTTATATCGGTGCAGGCGTGCAGGTCAAACTTGAGCGCCGCCGCCATAGCAGAGCCGTTCAGAGCCGCGATAGTGGGGAGTATCTCCCGCTCGATCTCATTGTATGGGAGTTTGCCGGAGCGTACCGCGTTAAACAGTACACCTGTGCCAAGCGGCTTTGTGAGGATCAGCGCGTCTCCGGGAACAGCGCCGGCATTGGTGATAATCCGGTCAGGGTGTACAGTACCGCTGACAGAGAGACCATACTTCGGCTCCTCGTCATCGACGGTGTGACCACCGACCAGACACGCGCCAGCCTCAACGACTTTATCGTGACCACCGCGCAGGATATCCCGCAACACCCCCATATCAAGGTGCTTGGAGGGGAACATAACAACATTGAGGGCGGTAAGCGGCTTCCCCCCCATGGAATAAACATCAGAAATAGAGTTTGCCGCGGATATCTGGCCGAACCAGTATGGATCGTCCACCGGCGGCGTGATAAAGTCCACAGTGTTGATCATCGCGATATCAGGTGACAGACGGTACACCGCCGCGTCATCGGCAGTTTCAATGCCTACGAGCAGATTTGGATCATTTGGGGGCGTGAGCCCCGCGAGCGCGTCCGACAGCTCCGCCGGACCTATTTTAGCCGCTCAACCACATGTTCGGGCGAGCCCAGTGAGAGTCTTCTTCTTAAATATACTCATCAACTATCTCCTTCTCAGGGATATTTTTACATTTTTTAGTACGTGTATTATACAAGTTATCTATATATTGTCAATCGATATTGTGCTCTCTGGTTTCCCCATTTTTTCAATCAAATTGGGTAGCTCGCTATTTAGTTGGTTGACGAAGTCGCCTTTTATCGCTATAATGTGAAATCTATTAACTCGGAGGTAAAAAATGAGCGTTACTATTGTCATTCCCGCGGCCGGTATAGGCGCTAGGATGAACCTTGACAGAGCAAAGCAGTTTTACATGCTTGGTGATATGCCGGTGCTGGCGCATCTGTTAAAGCGCGTTGACATGGTGGATGAAATAAGCGAAGTGATCGTCTCTCTGCGGGAGGATGAGATAGAAAACTTTACCGGCACTCTCCTGAAGCAGGCAGGCATAAAAAAGCCTGTAAAAACAGTCATCGGTGGCGCCACCCGCCAAGCCTCGGTCTGCGCCGCGCTCAAGCTGGTAGATGACGCGAGCGAGCTTGTGATGGTACATGACGGTGTAAGACCTTTTGTGATGCCTGATCTGCTCCAGAGCGCCATCAAAAAAACCAAGGGACTGAAAGCGACAATCGCTGTAGTCAAAGTAACTGACACGATCAAGGAGGTCCGCGGTGGCACAGTCGTAAAAACACACGACCGCGAGCATCTCTACGCAGTGCAAACGCCACAGACTTTCACGCGTGAAATAATCATGGAAGCGTATGAGCACGCATCGAAAAACGCCTTCACCGGCACAGATGACGCATCGCTTGTCGAAAAAGCCGGATATAAGGTATTTGTCATCCCGGGCTCTTATGACAACATAAAGCTGACGGTACATGGCGACCTGCACACTGCTATGGAGATTTTGCGTAAACAAAAAAAACACTTGTAATATTTGTAGAGTTATGTAGGATTAAAAAAAATAGGGTGGTTACATGTATAGAACCGGTTTGGGGTATGACCTTCACAGGTTGGTAGACGGAAAAAAATATGTTTTAGGCGGTATAGAGATAGACTGCCCGGTTGGTTTTCTCGGCTTTTCTGACGGTGACGTATTGGTGCACGCTGTTATCGACGCGCTCCTAGGCACCTGCGGAAAGCGGGACATAGGGTATCACTTTCCTGATACTTCCCCTGAATATAAGGACATTTCTAGCCTGACACTGTTGCAAAAGACCATGGATATTTTAGACGGCTGTTTCGAGATATGCAACATCGACTGCGTCATAATCGCAGAAACACCAAAACTATCACCATACATACCAAAAATGATACTCTCTGTCGCCGAGGTACTCAAAGTTGAGCCAGAAAGAATCAGCATCAAGGCAAAAACAAACGAAGGTGTCGATGAGATCGGCGCCGGAAAAGCAGTCTCAGCCTTTTGTTCAGCGATGGTCAAAATGACAGGAGACAACGCGTGAGGATTACGGATCTTATGAGACTCAACCATCTATTATTGCTCGCGCTCCTGATTGTCACTTCTGGATGCGCCACCATGACAGCGCTGCCTCAAAAAAACGATGAGGTCAAGAGGGGAGAAGAGCATGCCCAGAAGAAGGATAAGACGGTTAAGGCGGATGAGGCAGAGTATCGCTTTACTCCACCCAAAGATAATAAGCTCAAAGGCACTGACCCTGAAATAATCAAAGCTTTTAAAACAGCCCTTAAAAGGTTTGAATTTGTGACTTTTGACGAGATAGATTTCAGGTTTGTCACAAAACCGCTAAAGGTCACTCCGGCTCACCCTCACTACTTGGAGCTGAAACGCCCTATGGGGACATACGAAAGCTACGAAATAGATATGAAACGCACTGGACACGAGATGATGGTGGAAATAAAATATTCCGCGGTAACAAAAGAACTCAACATGAAAACCGGAAAAGTTGTGTCACAGAGCGTGCCTTTTGCGTTCAACCCAAAGCGGGAGTTGCTCGACAAGGTCAAACGCACCCTCTATAAATATTAAACACCCTTGTCGTTGACCGGCACTACAAGCCCGGGCAGTACAATCGAACCGGTGATACGCTCACCCTCCCTTACGACAACATTCTCAAACAGTACGGAGTTATCTATCGACGCGCCGAGCGAGATGCGGCAACCATCACCGATAATCGTGTATTGACCGATCTCGCAGTCGCCGTCGATGACGACCCGATCCCCGATGAGAGGTGGTTCGGTCGGATCAAGCATGTCGCGGTTCACCT
>JAJRXV010000260.1 GCA_024276115.1 Deltaproteobacteria bacterium | reverse complement strand
TTGGGGTCACACTACCGAAAAAGTTTGTGCGGGACAATCTCCCGCGCATGTAAATCTTATGTACACATACCCACAATCCACAATACTATCATATAGTTAAATGTATTTTTGTACCTTGCGAAAGATGGAAGATGAGTTGTAAAGTTTAACAGGATGTTTTAACCCTGGATTCCCGATAAAAACCTTCGGGAATGACGTTGTGGGGCTTGCTGGAGCGACGTTGTTGGGCTCTTACCTTCATATCGACGAGCGCATGGACATAATTTTCTGGTAACGCGCCCGTGGGAACGGTTAGGCTGAAGACTCGCGAATGTTTTTCTTGCCGATCGGCGGCTCGGTCAAATCCGCGACCCTGCCTGAAAGCTCCTCAAACTCAAGCGCCTGCTTGACGCAGATAGCAAGCTCCTCACCAAGCATCGCGAAAAACTCCAGATCATCTCTCTCAAAGTGGTAGTTTTTGTTCGGGAATATGACAAGCACACCAAGCGGTTCGCTTTTGTGCCTGACCGGAATAAAAATATGGTTATCAGAAATATCATGCTCTTTCAGCTCATCGGACAGACCGTCAACATCATCCTCACTGACACAAGCGCTGACGATGATTTTATTTTTGTGTAGCGCGTCCCCACAAAATGATCTGCTGATCTCTAGCTGTTTCACATCTTGCAGTTGAGAAAAGTGAAACCCCTTGTAGACATTCAGCTCAAGCGTATTTGTATCAGACTTCAGGTAAATCAAGCCCTTACGCACAACTTTAAGATTATCGAAGAGTTTATCGAGAAAAACATTAAGCTTCGTCTCAAGTTTATTATACTGATTCGCAGACATAAAAATATCATTTATAGACTGCAATTCATGGTTCTTGAGCAGTATATCACGCTGAAACCGCGCGCGTTTGGTAATGTCATTGACCGACAAAACATACCTGATTATCTCGTGTTTCTCGTCGTATATTGTTTTTACGCGCACCATTCCGACAAAGTGCGACAGATCGCTCTTAATACAATCGATCTCGCCCTCGATCACTGAGCCATTTTCTGTGCCGGAGAGGAAATCATCCTTAAAGCTACGTGACGTATGCAGAGCGTCGATCCCCTTACCGGTAACATCCTTACCATGGTAATTAAAGAGGTTCTCAGCCGCTCTGTTAAAGTTATTGATAATACCGTTTTTGTCCAGGACAATCAGACCAGTGGGAGCGCAGACAAAATTATCAGTAACTATCCGTATAGATTTCCGAAGCTTATCATTAGTTTTCAAGGAGTCCTTCATCATACTTTTATTATCGTTTTTCAACTGCTCAAGCTCACCCCGCGACTTTGATAAGTTACCTTGCACAGACAACTCCTCAGTACAATCTCTGAACAGTATCTGCACCTTATACACTTTTCCCATGTTGTCATATACTGGCTTTACGCACACACGCAGATCTATTGGGGAGTCATCGAGCTGATGCCTGAACTTCATCAAGAACGAGTGTTTCTTCTGGGCACCGCTAAAAACGGCGCTGATCTCTTTATTCGGGAGGTGTTCCTCTGAGATGATTGACCTGAGCGACGTATCAATGAGGGTGGAGCCCGTAGAACTGAAAAGGATATCTGTATCTTGATCTGAATATACCACTTTGAAGTCAGAATCGACTTCAACATAGCTGAGATTGCAGAAATCCTGCGCCGAAGCAAATCGTTGCAATGCCCTGCTGGCCTCATTAAGCGATTGAGAAGCGTTTTCGCCCGTACTTTCTCCCCAGGCAAACAGCTTTAGATAAAGATATGTAAGCGCGGCTCCGGCAAGTACGCTTATGATGACAATTAATATATCATTCATTTTTATACTTCTCTTAATATATAGTTACTATTTTACAATTACAAACTATCAAAAAAAGAAGAGATTGGCAACAGTTATTCCTACAATAGACATTGCGAGTCAGAAAAAAGAAAACCCCCTCTTGTTTTAAGGGTTTCAGTGAGTTATAATACTCACCTGTTAGGTGAAACCAAAAAAAGAAAAAGGGGGTAAATGGAT
>JAJRXV010000259.1 GCA_024276115.1 Deltaproteobacteria bacterium | reverse complement strand
CACAGCGACTTTTGCCTGCGCGGCACCGCTGATATTTTCTGGTGAATTTTCCTTCTCTAACGCCTCTTCTGTCTCTAGTACAGCTTTTAAAGCACTTAGCGCTACCTCTAGCTGATCATCGTCAGGCTCAATTGTAGTCAATTTTTGCATCATCATCCCCGGGAAAGTAATCGCCTTCAATATCGGATTGTCCTGCTTTTTCCCGGCCAACTTTATTACCTCATAAGATATACCGGCGATCGGTATCATCAGTGGTATTTTGATAAATATATATACAAAGCTTTTTAAGAATTTTAATACAATCGGGTAATCAGTAAGCGCCGGGAAGTTCGCTTCTAGCGGTATCTTCGGCAACATTGGGAATAGGGCGGAGAAAACAAATATGCTTATCATGAGCACTATTAATATAAATGATGTTCCACAACGCGGGTGTAACCTCGAGTATTTTCTCGCGTTTTCTACCGTCAGCTCTTCCCCTGCCTCAAAAGCGAAAATCGATTTGTGTTCAGCTCCATGGTACATGAATACACGCTTTATGTCTTTCATCCAGGAGATCACCCAGACATAGCCAATAAAAATACCGATTTTTATGACACCGTCGATCAGATGAAACTCGTATGATTCGACAGGAAACCCAGTCAGGTCAGAGAGGAAATGCGGCAGAGCGACGAACAGGAACATTCCGAACGCGAGTGCGAACGCTATGGTACCGGCCATTACAAATGGCGGTATTTTATCGTCATTTTTTTTCTGACCCGCATTCTGATCTTGACCTGTTGCTTTACTTTCATCTCTATTACGTGACTGTTGCCAAATAGTTATTATTGATTCATTATCACTAATATTAGCTTCTATTAAACACTTTTTTAAATGATCTTCACTTTTTATAGTTTCGCTGAAACAGACATGTTTTTTGTCGTCCGCGCACTCTTTGATTACTTTTCCTTTAATCAAAGAAGAAACTAAGCCTTCATCAGAAAAAGCGCTTTTAGCGATTCGCCCATCATCAAGCGCTTGATTCGCTGAGAAGGTGAGGGCGGTGATACCATTTATCAGTGATTCTATCAGTATAATGAAGCCACGAAAAAAAGGCTTCTTCATGAACTTGAGTTTTTCAGAGATAGAAATCCAGACATCATTTTTGACTACTATCTCACCGTTTGGTTTTCTGACCGCGATGGCGAGCGACTTAGGTGAGCGCATCATAACGCCCTCTATTACCGCCTGCCCACCGACATGTAGTTTTTTGCTCATTTTATATGCTTCCTTGATTCGACAGACGCGCAATATAGATTGTCCCGTCTGTATATGTTAAATAACAGAGACTTAGCTTAGGATGGATATCCAAGAGCTTTGTATTCTTTCTTGACTTCTTTTGCTTTTCCGCATGTCATCTTACCTTCTGGGCAAGTAGCGCTTACGCATTCAGGACCAGCGTCAGCAAAGATCACCGGACACTTTGCTTTCACTAGCAGTAGCATTGTTTTTGCCATATCGCGAATTTCCTTCTGCGCGCGCAGGCAACATCTTAGACTGAAGAAATGAAGAAGCGCGCGGGCGTTCATTGTGACGACTATCTTAGTCTCAGCGCCGTTTGGGAGTATATAGCGGGCGTCTTCCTGAGGTATACCTATATCCACGAGTTCTTTGTAGGTTGTATAAGCGTTGTTGAAAGCCTTTTGGTACTTTTTTGAAGCCTCGGGATTGTTCTTGATGGTATCTGGAATTATGCAGTCAAGGTTATCCTTAAAAAGGACATAGCGCTGACTCTGTTGAGAGAACGACGCAATACGATGCCGCACCAGCTGATGCGTTGTTACACGCGAGATACCTTCGATGCCAAAAGTGAAGCTGACATGTTCTAAGACAGAATGATGACCAGAAGACATGATCTTGTTGATCAGACCTATGTTAGACTCCTTATCGTACTTTTTGACAATATCTTTTATGTCAGATGGAGAATAACAAAGCCTCGCAGCTTGGGCCGCGGTGTCCTCTGGATTTCTTGTGTAATTTAAAAGTGTAACTTTCAATTTTCTTACTTGTCTTGAGTGGTTTGCTGAGCATACTTCTTTCTAAATCGTTCAACTCTACCTGCGGTATCAACAATTTTTTGAGTACCGGTAAAAAATGGGTGGCACTTTGAGCATATCTCGACTTTGATAGCTTTTTCTGTAGATCCTGTTACAAACTCATTTCCACATGCACAGTGGACTTTTGCCTGATAGTACTTTGGGTGAATATCTTTCTTCATCTAAAAAATCTCCTTGAAACTAGTAAATTATATATATCTAAGAAATGGACTTATATCATTATTCCTAAATAGATGCAAGCATTTTTTCCGTCTTGGCGGATTTCCTGAAGCTTAACCGACTTATACAGCGGGCAAGTTCTAGAACCCCAGCCAAACTGAAAAAGCTATGTTCTATTTACTCATAGAATCCAAAAAGTCCTTGTTTGTCTTTGATTTCTGGAGCTTGTTCAGCAAGAACTCCATACTGTCTACAGAGTTCAATGGCGCGAGGACTTTTCTCAGTATCCATATTCTGTTAAGGTCAAGCGGATTTAATAAGAGCTCCTCTTTTCTTGTCATCGACTTGTTTATGTCGATTGCAGGGAATGTTCTCTTCTCAACGAGCTTTCTATCGAGGTGCAGTTCGAGGTTACCCGTACCTTTAAATTCTTCGAAGATAACTTCGTCCATACGGCTACCTGTATCAACAAGCGCGGTCGCGATGATCGTAAGGCTACCACCGTCTTCAATGTTCCGTGCGGCACCGAAGAATCTTTTTGGTCTTTGGAGAGCGTTTGAGTCAACACCACCAGAAAGGATCTTTCCTGATGGGGGTACAACAGAGTTATACGCACGTGCCAGTCTTGTGATACTATCGAGCAGAATGACAACATCTTTGTTATGTTCAACAAGGCGCTTTGCTTTTGAGATTACCATCTCCGCTACCTGTACGTGTCTTTGCGCTGGCTCATCAAATGTAGAGCTGATTACCTCACCTCTCACCGAGCGTTGCATATCAGTCACTTCTTCAGGTCGCTCATCTATGAGAAGCACTATAAGTACAACATCCGGATGATTAAAGGTTATGCTATTAGCAATGCTCTGCATCAACATTGTTTTACCGGTACGCGGTGGTGCGACTATGAGTGCTCTTTGCCCCATTCCGATAGGTGTCATCAGGTCCATCACCCGCGTGGAGTAGTCTTTTCTATCAGCTTCAAGGTTGAATTTTTTGTCCGGGTAGATAGGCGTCAGGTTGTCGAAGAGTATTTTGTCTCGTGATTTCTCAGGCTCCTCGAAGTTTAGTGATTCTACGCGAAGCATCGCGAAATATCTCTCGCCCTCTTTCGGGGGTCTTATCTGACCTGAAACGGTATCTCCGGTTTTCAGGTTAAACCTTCTTATTTGAGAAGGGGATATATAGATATCATCTGGTCCTGGTAGGTAGTTGTAATCCGGTGCCCTCAGGAAGCCGAAACCGTCTGGTAATATCTCTAAAACCCCTTCACCATAAATAAGTCCGTTTATTTCTGTTTGAGCCTGCAAAAGAGCGAAAATAAGCTCCTGCTTACGCATTGAGCTAGCGCCTTCAACGTTCAAACTTTTAGCGAGCGTAGTCAACTCACTGATCTTCTTTTCTTTTAATTCTTTAAGATTCATTACTTCTCCTAATAATATGATATAATATAGTTGTTTTTTTAGCCGGTCATGTATAATTTAAATTGATTTGTATTTCAGATTGATATGATAAGACATAATGCCTGAATTTAGTTATTTTCTCCTGAGAACATTGAATCAAACAAATAGGTTTATTCTAAACGAGTTGTATTCTTTGTCGCAATATTTTTTAGGAAGCTAAAAAGTATGGTTGATCAAGCCGTTAAATGATACTTAATTAATATCTGGTTGTCAACTTTATTTTTATAAAAATATTTTTTTCTTATTTTTTATATTAATCCGGTAATTAAATGTATAGTGTTTCTCAAGCGCTTCCACAAAGTCATCCCCGAGCGCTTCGAGCGGGGAGCTATACTCCAAACATCCCGTTAAATTTATTTTTTTCGCTTTTGCTCAATATATTGTAGTCCTGGACTCCGATTATTAACCCGGCAATAAAATAAGTAGTCATGAGCACAATATCAACGTTTTTTGTATGTACTTATTAATTACTTATCGCTTGAAATGTCATCCCATTAAACTAAAGCAAAGCTTATTCGCTTTGCTCAGAGTTTAGTCCTGGTTTTCCGATTAAAGCCTCGGGAATGACGTGGCGAGAACACCATATATTTAATCCCTGGGTTAATACAAGGTTCACCCCTACGAATGTAGACCACTTTTTTTTGAGGCGCGCCTCTGGTTTCGGGGACTACCTTGATTTATTAGGGAGGAGAACGGTTTTAAGAATCGCGCGGAGTCTTATGTAAAATATATATATTTATCTTGACAGACGCTCTATTTTGGGTAAGATTAAGGCTAGTGCTGATAATTAAGTATTAAATTAAATATGTGTGGGAGGTTGAATGGGAATGCAAATGAGACGTGTAGTATCATTATTACTGTTAGTTTTAGCTTTGGTGTTAGCTGGTTGCACAATGGATAAGGTCGTAATGGATGGTGCTGTAGAAAATAACATTTCAGGTAAAGTTGTCAGTGAGGATGGCTCTCCGATATCTGGCGCCTATGTATATGCGTATCGCTCCGCGGCAAAGGGGCAGATGGGACCATCGGACTATATAAGTAATCCGACTGAGGAAAATGGTTCGTTTTCGTTCAATGTCGCTCTGGATGAATATAAAGTGATAGCACGTAAAAGAGCTGACGGCAGTAATGTCGGTGTTTTAAATACTGGTGATTATACAAGTCAGGCTGTGACTGTAGATATAAAAGAAAATCGTGACAAAAAAATAAAAATTGAAATGACAAAGATAGTAGAACCTATGTTCTTCAAGAAAACCGGGGCGGAAGTAACCGATACCGGGATAAAAGGCTCTATTCTCGATGCAAGTGGTAAGCCGGTCGCCGGAGCTTTCGCGATTGCCTATAAGGCGGTGGGGATGAAGACTCTGCCTGATTTCGCGTCGCTACCGACGAGAGCTGACGGATCGTTTACGCTATATTTGCCAGAGGGCGGCAGGTATTATATTGGGGCTAGGGTGAACACTAAACGCCCACCAGTAGAGGGTGAACTCTATGGTACTTATGATAAGAACGCAGACCACTCGATCGAGGTGAGTGGTAAATCGTTCGTTGAGAATATTAAAATATCCCTTAAACCTTTTGCAGGGAACGCACAATCTGATTTCAAAGGATTCAAGTAAGCTCCAAACAAAGGGTTTATTCTAAATTGCCGCGGTGAAAGAGACCCCCACCTCTTTTGCCGTGGTAGTTATATCTGTTACATCAATCCTCTTTTTTTCATTTCTTCCTCGAAGTACTTTTGATAAAGCACTTCCCATTCTCTGCCGGCTGGTTGTACTTTTCTTTTTAATGATCGGATCTTGTTTTTTACAAACGCGTCGATTTTTTCATCCATACCAAAAAAATCACTCATCACCTTCTTGACCTCTTTTCTTACCGCTTCTTCATCGTCGTAATCCACTAAATCATCAAAATAGATAGCGTTGACTATCAAATGAGAGTAGTGAAGTATTTTTTCATCACTGAAGTGCATTATAGTACAATCCCTTTCTCTTTTGCCAGCTTTACTTTGACCATATTAAACATCATATCATAATCGAAAGAGTCTCCCTCTACGAGTTTCCTGTTCTTTTCGATTAGCGCGTCTACTTCTTTATCTAGTGCTTTTTCTTTTTTCAGCTCCTTCAAAATAGCGTTTTTGATACTGTTTTTTACTTTTTCCCGTTGCGCCTTGAGTGTAATCAACCGTTTTTCAACCAAGCCACGCAGAATAAGTTCAGATACCTTCGATATCACTTCGTTTGATAGCATAATATTCCACCTATTATATTATTTGATCTTAATCGCCATAATAGTATAGTCATCGGACAGTTCCGCCTCACCGATAAAGGCTTTGAGCTCCTTCATGAACCGCTTCATGAAGGCATCTACACCAAGAGATCCATAATCATTTACAGCATCTTCTAGTCTTTCAAAACCAAAAAGTTCTTTCTTGCTATTCATCGCCTCTACTATTCCGTCAGTGTAGAAGAGTAGCATATCGCCACTTTCGAGGTTGGATTCTGCCGGCTCGAAAGAGAAGTCCTGCATCATACCGAGCGGAAATCCGTTCGCCTGAAGGTAGGATGCCTTTTTTTCACTATTCTTATAGATGAGCGGGTAGTTGTGACCGGCGTTGGAGAAGTACAGCTCTTTGTTGCCCATATCAAGTATCGCGTAAAACATTGTGACGAACATATTCTCTTCAGTATCTTGGAGCAGAAGGTTGTTGAGGTCATACAGGATTGAGTTGCAATCGTAATTATCTTTTGCTATGAGCCGTAGATAACTGCGTGTACTCGCCATAACGAGTGCGGCGGGGACTCCCTTGCCGGACACATCAGCTATACATATTCCCATAGTCCCTTCCACAAGGTTAATAAAGTCGTAGTAGTCGCCACCAATATTGCGAGCCGGACTGGTAGCGACCGCGAACTCTACCCCCTCCATCGTCGGCATCTGAGCCGGTAGGAGTTTTTCCTGTACGCTCTGCGCGAAGTAGAGGTCTTTTTTCATTATTAGGTCTTGAGCTGCTCTGACACGCAGGTTAAGGTTTTCGATAGCGATGACCGCTACTTGAGCGAGCGATTTTAAGAACTCCATATCTTCTTCGGTATATTCTTTAAGCGATTTAAGTTTACCGAGGTTTAAGAGCCCGACGACTTTGTCTTGTAAAAATAGAGGTATTATCACCTCAATACCGTGTTGCTTCCAGCGTTGAGCCTCATGCGGATTAAACTCTTTAAATCTTTTTGTGAACTCCACTGGGTCCAGGACGGTACGGTTCTCTAAGTACCACTTTATAAAAATATCATCATTAGCGATCAGCTTATGTATATCATGGAAGTTTTTTGTTTCCTTGACAACAAAACGTTTTCTACTTTCGTTCCAGTAGAGTAGGGCGCCTCTCTCTATCTGCTTCAGCTTAAGCATGTCAAGCAGTATTGTGTTAAAGAGCGTCGATATTGTGGTGGTGGCAATCAATGACTGCGCGTACTCATTTGTCATGTGAAGATCTTCAAGTGAGCGTTTGAAGGAGTCCTGGAGATTAATAATAGCGTGTGAGAGTGTACCAAGCTCGTCATTACGTTTTATTTCATAGTGAAACGCGGATTTTTCACGTCTTAGACTCTGTGATAGTAAAATCAGACTCGAGAGCGGCTTTAGGAGCGAGTCTTCGTACTTATAGACTATCCCGAGGATCAGGAGCGCGACACCAATAAAAATCGGTATTTGTGTTTGTTTCTCCTTGAGCGTTATCTGGTTGACGTTCTTAAATGTAACCGCGTACTTGACAACGTACTGTAGCTGATCTACAAACTCGGGGAAATTATACCTGCTAGATGATTGTTCAGATAGTATAAGGACATTCTTTTTTTTCTTCTTTCGCTTGCTCTTTTTTTTCAGTTCACGGTAATATGTCTTTGGAATGACCACTGGGACACTGATCTCATAAATATCTTCAGTGTCTGAATATTTTATACGCATTTCAAAATTATGTTCATTAACGTTTTTTACCGAAAAAATATTGTGCTTATCCTGAATATTACTATAGGCGTCGTTATAAATGGGCAAATTGATATTTCTGTCAATAGACAACACAACCGCGTATGCGGCATTTGGTTTTTTCAGGTATTTCTTAAGAATCTTCTGAAAGCTGATCATAGTTTCTTCAATAGAGTAGAGCGCCTCTGATGGCGCTACGGCGACAACATCCTTCGCAAGGTTCGCGGCATCTCCCCTAGCTTCTTCTATGATCTCCTTGACCATAATATCTTCTCGATTTTTATAATAAGCAAAGTTGAACACGGCAGTCACAGCTGCGATTATGATGATGAATGGTAAGATGGATTTGGTAGCTAATTTCATATAAACCCTTAACAACCTTAGTTTAATAATGATATACCATGTAGCTTTACTTGTCAAGAAATCATATCGCTCTGGCGTCAGTATTTTGTTGAAATAATAGAAAAATCAAGGTATAATATGTAGCGAGGATGGGGATTTTATGGACTCTAACGTTAACAAAAAAATGAGTAAAAAACGAGAAAGATTTAAGGGACTACGCCTGTGGTATGCTTCGACCAGACCTAAATTCTTTACCGCGACTATTCTCCCAGTGCTCTTAGGGGCGGCTATCGCTTGGTATCAACACCTTCCATTTAGCTGGCTTCACTTTACCCTGACTATGACTGGTGCGCTCTGCATTCACGCCGGACTTGACCTGGTGAACGATTATTATGGCTATAGGTCTAAAAAGCCCGCTACGAAAATATTCCCGACCGCCTTCAACGGTGGTAGCAGGTACATCCAGGACGAACTCCTAACACCAAAGCAGATAATCCGTGGTGGATTGTTATGTTTTCTCACCGGTATAGCAATCGGATTTTACCTGAACTATGTTGTGCCGGGCAACTACATCCTCATAATCGGTGCTGTTGGGGTCGCACTCGCCTTTCTTTATACCGTTGACCCGTTCAGGATAGGACACTCCGGTTTTCGCGAGGTTGCGGTCGGTATCGGTTTTGGTCCTGTGATGGTGCTTGGCTCATACTTTGTGCAGGCGCACCGTTTTTCGATGGAGCCATTTATCGCGTCAGTACCGGTAGGAATCCTCATAGCTCTTGTCTTGTACATCAACGCTTTTCCTGATTATGATACTGATAAAGCGATGAACAAGCTTACCAGTGTCGTGAGGCTGGGGAAGAAGCGCGCCATAAAAGTATATATTCAGCTACTTAGGCTTGTATTTATTTGGGTTGCGCTTGGGGTTTGTCTCACTGAACTGCCGTTCTTCGCGCTCGGGGTGTTTCTGACGGTTCCGCTTTACCTGAAGGCTGTAAGCATCGCGAAGACGAATTATGATAATTCTCATGAGTTGTCACCGGTGAACGCGGCTACTTCCGGGCTACATCTTATTATAGGTGTGCTTCTGATTATGGGCTTTATACTCGATAAACTCATGAAGTAGAGAGCGGTCTACTCACTTTTGGTTTTACTTACCATCTCTTCCACCACACGTGGAATCGTATCTTGATCCAGTTTCTTTACCGTTACGTCGATTACGGTTGATTTTTTGGTGACTACGTTGATAAAATCGAGCCGAAAGCTGATTGTAGTGACAATCCCTCTAAGAGGCGCGATGCTGTGGTCAAGGGCGGTGACACTACCAATCATGATGACCTCAGGAATGGTGGCTAAAGATAATTCCTTTTTCAGTTCGTCGGCGCTCTTTGTCATTAACATTTCTTTTAATGAAGTGGTTTGCGCCGTATCTCTCAAAGAAAAGACTTCTGACGTAAAGAGATCCGCCTCATTAAACTCAGCGGAGAATTTTTCAGGTATATCTCCCCTGCATACATATTTTACTTTTGTGCTGTACGGGAATATAGTTCCATCCTCTGACGTACACATAAAAAAATCACCTTCTTCATTTAAAAACGGGCTTAATACATAGATACTCTTTATCGGTTGCAGGTTACTTATGTCGCCTTCGACTACCGTAAATGTTTTTATACCCTCTGTCACTCTTATCGCTTGCCCCCAGATCGGACCGCATGAGCTGATAAAAAGAGATAATAATACTAAAAACAGATTGCGAAATTTGTGTGTGTTCCTCATTCCTATGACTCCTATTCGTGCTTATCTGCACTTTGGGCAGATATTATGGCAGGTAAAGCAGTTGTCGTCCTCTTTATGATTTTTGATCTTTTTCGTATTATGACAGCCAAGACATAGAGATATATCCTTAGCGTTTTGGTGCTCATTGGTGTTTCTCATTCTTGGGATCATAGAAATCTTGCTCTGTTTCGGGGTACACGCGAACATAATGAGCGTTACGAGAAACAATGTAAATGGTATTATTCTATATAAACGCATAATTCAATCTACAATAAGCTAGAAAAAATGTCAATGTTTTTTGACCGCAATCCGTCCTACAATAGACATTGAGAGTCAAAAAAAATAAAAACCCCTCTTGTTTTAAGGGTTTCAGTGAGTTATAATACTCACCTGTTAGGTGAAACCAAAAAAAGAAAAAGGGGGTAAATGGAT
>JAJRXV010000258.1 GCA_024276115.1 Deltaproteobacteria bacterium | reverse complement strand
CATACTCGGGATGTATGACAGGGTACGCCCGAAATTCGCGAAACGATACAAAGAGTTAGGCTCAGAAATAAAGAGCGCGGTCAACAGTTTTATAACCGAAGTAGAAAGTGGAGAATTCCCCGCTGATGAACATACGTTCAAGTAAGAAGATGATAAAAGTAATCAAAAAAGTACGAGCTATGCAGAAACTCGCGGATTTATTGAGGCGCGAAGGTAAAACGATCGGGCTCGTCCCAACGATGGGGGCGCTCCACGATGGGCATCTGTCGCTCATAAAAAAATGCGTGAAAGCGTCTGACGTGACCGTACTCAGTGTTTTTGTAAACAGGCTTCAGTTCGGACCAAAAGAAGATTTTGGCAACTACCCGAGACAGTTCGCTATGGACAAAAAACTCGCCGCGGATAACGGTGTTGACTACATTTTCGCCCCGAGTCATGAGGATTTTTACAATAGCGATTTTTCAAGCTTTGTCGATGTTGAGGGCGTTACAAAAAACCTTTGCGGTTCGGCGCGACCAGGGCATTTTATTGGTGTCGCAACAGCTGTAACAAAGCTCTTCACCGCGATCAAGCCGCACAAAGCGTTTTTTGGGGAGAAGGATTTTCAGCAGTTTGTCACGATAAAAAAACTTGTCGCGGATCTGAATATTGATGTTAAAATTTATAGCGGGAAGATAATCCGGGAGAAAAACGGGCTGGCGTTAAGCTCAAGGAATGCTTATCTTAGTGATGATGAGCGCGAGCGTGCGTTGGTGTTGTATCGATCGCTTGTGGAAGCGAAGCGGCTTTTTATCGCGGGAGAAAAAAACGCTTTAAAAATTATTAATAATGCTGTAAACTCTATAGAGTCACAAGAGATAGAGATAGACTATGTAAAGATCGTAGATATCAACTCGCTCGCTGACATTAAAAGGATCGGGGAGAAGGCTCTAATGGCAATAGCCGCGAAAGTTGGAAAGACGAGGCTGATAGATAATATAGTGTTGAAGTGAAGAGGTATAAAATTACACGTAGGGGCTACCCTGTGTGGTCGCCCAAATGCTGGGGCGCTAGCGTTAGTAGCCGTAGGTTGCCGTCAGCGTAACGCAACAAAAAGTTTAATGAGATATTTGGGCTCTGGATCCGATAGAAGCACTCGGGGATGACGGGGGTATAGGATAATTATGAGTGGTGAATTAATAATGAAAGGCTGTAAAAAGTTTTTTTTACGTTTTCCCTCTGTATCCTTAGGTGGTTAAAGTAGTTAAAATATTTAATACAGTTATATTTAAGGAGTAGTAATAGTGCCAAGGTTCATGTTAAAATCAAAAATTCATCGCGCGACAGTAACAGACGCGGACTTAGACTATGAAGGTAGCATCACGGTTGATGAGGAGCTGCTTGAGAAGGCAGATATACTGCCTTTTGAGAAAGTCGCGCTGTACGATGTCACAAACGGTAGCCGTCTCGAGACATACGCGATTTTGGGTAAGCGTGGTAGCGGTGAGGTGTGCGTCAATGGCGCGGCCGCGAACCTCGTAAAGAAGGGTGATATAATTATCATCGCGAGTTTCGCGCTTCTGCACGAAGGCGAGGCTCAGCAGCACAAACCAACGCTGGTGTACGTCGATGAAAATAACTCGATAACGAAAATATCATAAAGTGGACGTTGAGCTTAAAAACGTATCTTTCAGTTATAACCCTGACATATCCTCAAGTATATTGAATAACATCGACCTAAGTGTGAAGAGGGGTGAGTTCGCGCTGATCTGCGGTAAAAGCGGCGCGGGTAAAACCACCCTCGTCCAGATCACCGCCGGTCTGACAAAACCAACCACCGGCAAGGTGTTTTTTGAGGGGATGAACGCCTTCTCCAACAAGAACAAAGCGCTCAAAAAAAGAGTCGGTATGATCTTTCAGACACCTGAACAACAGCTATTTGAGCGGACTGTGTTTGAGGACGTAACATTTGTTCTGCGGCGCGAGGGTAGGCTCACCACCGGCGAGGTCGCGAAAAGAGCGGCAGACGCGCTGACTCTCGTCGGGCTTGATTTTAACACATATAAAGACCGTGTGAGCTTCAGCCTCTCTACCGGAGAAAAACGCAAAGCGGCGATCGCGTGTATCCTCATCAATTCTCCAGAGCTGATAATATTTGACGAGCCGACCGTAGGTCTTGACTACCAAACAAAAAAAAGCCTCATAGAAATCATCAGACGTCTACATAAGCAGGGGAAGACGATTATATGTATTACGCATGAGATTGAAAATTTCCTTGATTTTTCTGACCAGATTCTTATATTAAGAGATAAGGAAGTTTCTT
>JAJRXV010000257.1 GCA_024276115.1 Deltaproteobacteria bacterium | reverse complement strand
TTATTTGATTGAATTATTACATCATTTATTTGATCAGTTGAATTTCCGCTGACACTTTCCATTTTTATCTCCCATAAATAGAATGATAAAGCTCATATTATTCACAAACTATACGCGCAATTATTGGGCATAATGCCCTCTACAGACACCACTAAAGTCAATAATAATAAACCGAAACTAAATAGTAGTTTTTTTTCATCTTTTTGTTATTAAACAGACTATCCTTCTTATGAATTTATCCATAAATTATCTACCAAACGCGAGCTTCTCTAACCCATGTATGTCCACTATCAGTGAGACCTTACCATCACCCATTATCGTCGCTCCTGAAACACCATTTACCTTCTTGAAATTTTTATCCAGACTCTTTATCACCGCCTGCTGCTCACCGATCACCTCATCGACTAATATTCCGAATTTACTCCCGGTACTCTCCACTATAACTACCAGTGCCTTGGTAGGGTCGGTCTTATCAGTATCAAATGTGAATATATTGTGAAGCCGAACCAGAGGTAAGTACTTGCCGCGAATCTCGATCACCTCACCAGAGCCTTCGACCGATTTTACCTCACTTGCCTTTGGTCTTATCAACTCAAGCACAGAGAGAAGTGGAATCGTCAAAACTTCAGACCCTACCTGCACATTCATGCCTTCTATTATCGCAAGCGTCAGCGGTAGCTTTATCCTCAGCTTTGTACCTTTGCCAAGCTCTGACTGTACCGAAACGCTACAACGCAAATTCTCTATATTCTTTTTTACAACATCGAGTCCTACACCACGACCGGAAATCTCTGTAACCTTTTTTGCTGTAGAGAATCCAGGCTCAAACATAAACTTATATATCTCATCATCATTATAAGACTTGTTCGGTAACGCTACACCTTTCTCAAGCGCTTTCTTGAGTATTGCCTCCTTATCGATTCCACCACCGTCATCTTCGATCTCAACAAAAATACAACCCTCTTGCTGGTACGCCCTAAGCCAGATTGTACCTTCTTTCTTTTTACCGGTAGCCTCTCTCTCGTCAGGCATTTCTATGCCATGATCCACAGAGTTTCGCACTAGGTGCTTTAGCGGATCTTCGAGTTGCTCTATGACATTTTTGTCAAGCTCAGTTTCCGTACCGGACATAAGTAGTTCCACCTCTTTACCCTGACCAGACGCGATGTCCCGCACCACACGCTGGAATTTTTTGAATGTTCCGGCTATCGGTAGCATCCTCACCCGCATCACCTGCTCTTGAATATCGCGGCAGATCATGTCAAGAAGCTCAACTGTACTCGTCAAATCCTGGTTCCTGTTGCCATTAGTGTTGACCAGCTGATTCACGCGGGCGACATTTATTACCATCTCTCCTACTACGTTCACGAGTTTATCGAGCTTGTCAGTAGTTACCCTGATTGTCGATGTTTTCTTAAGGTTCTTATAGGTACTCTGCTTTTTGAGCGCGTCATTAACAGTGTCTTTTGATACTTTCCCATTACTTACAAGTATCTCGCCGATTTTCTTCTGCTTACTGGCAGCTTCATTGATATCACTCTGGTCAACGACTCCAGTGTCGATCAGGAACTCTCCAATGTTCTTTTCAGAAAGGCTGTCGTTACCATCAAGTAGACTCTGAGTAATGTCTTCTATCTTAATATCGTTTTCATCTGATACAAAAATAAAAATATTTTGTACCTTAGAGATATCTTGATCAGTTTTAATGACGACCTTGAATGAAAGGTAGAATTCAAATATCTCTATTTTGTCGATTAGCGGCAGGTTATCGAACTCTGTTACGCATTCAATTATTTCGCCTAACGCCTTGAGCTCTCGGAGGAACATGATCGGGTCGGTACCGGTGCTGAAAATGTCTGGACGGAAACTCATAGTTATCTTGAATATATTTTTATCATCACTCAGATTCACTTCTTTTGTAGCGCTTTCTTTTTTCTTCCTGGTTATCTGTTTGCCACCGAGGTAGTGCTTCAGTTTTTCTGCTATTTTATTGGCTTCAGCTTTGTTGTTGATATCGTTACCATCCATTATGTCATCAAGCATTGCGTTGATAATATCGACAGAACTTAGCAATATCGTGGTCAGCCCCTTTGTTACAGTTACCTCTTTACTACGTAAACGCTCAAGGACGTTCTCCATTGTGTGAGTGAAGTGCGCAATCTCTTCAATGTCTACAATCCCTGCCCCACCTTTTAGGGTATGTGCCGCCCGAAATATCTTGTTAATAAGCTCAGCGTCTTTAGGAGACTTCTCCAACTCTACCAGGTCGTTTTCAAGTTCTGCTAATATCTCTGACGCTTCTGTATAAAAAATTTGCAACAGCTTCTCATTGCTCATGCCGCCTCCTCTTTACATATTACGTTCTTATCTAACAAACCGCTTCACAACGCTGACTAGCTGCTCTGGTTTAAATGGTTTGGAGAGCCAACCGGCGGCACCGGCTTTTTTCCCCTCAAGTTTTTTTGATTCTTGAGTTTCTGTCGATAGCACCAGTACTGGAATGAATCTGTGTTTTGTCTGTTTCACTTCCTTGATAAAGGTAATTCCATCCATTACTGGCATATTGATGTCGCACAGGATCATCGCTACCTTGTCGCCCTCTGAGGTGATAAGGTCGAGCTTTTCCAGTGCGTCCTGACCATGCTCTGCTTCTCTGATCTCAAAACCTGCCTCAGTGAGCGTAAACTCAGCTGAAGCTCTAATGGTTGGAGAATCGTCAACTATCAAAATAAATTTTGTCATTTATGCTACCCTCTCAATAAAATAATAATATAGTCCCATAAGCCGTAGGGTCTCCTCGACTTCATTACTAACCTTAGTTATAGTAAGCGCTGCCTTATCTTTTAACGAACATTTAAACGAAATAAGTAGCTGGATAGCGGCTGAATCGATCATTGTTACTTCAGTCAGGTCAAATGTGAGTTGTTTCTTCAAATCGGCTACCTTTAATAAATTATTATAAAGATCCTCAAGCTCTGAAATAGTAAGTTCGCCACTTAGACCGTAACAATTGTTACCAATACTTTTAACCTCCAACATCGCCATTCTCCTTTTGATCGTTTTCGTAGATGATGTTTCGTTTAGCATTTCTACCTGCTATTAACAGTACAATACAAAAAAGATTTGTCAAGGGGGGGGAGTGGATGTATTTTTAAGAAAAGTATGTTTATGTATGTGGTTTAAATGTTAGCTGAGATCTATGGCTTAGAGTATTTGTGTATCTTGTAGTTGATGTGTCGGTTGCTATCTCATCTGTCGGTATGACGCGCCAAAAACTCCTTAACGTCGCTAAGCTCTCGGGTGGTCTTTGTCTTCGGAATGGAAAAAATAAACTTTTTACCATAACCTTTTGAGCGGAGCCGTTTGTCAAGGATAGTCAGTACACCATAATCATCCTGCATACGTATGAGCCTGCCGAGGCCTTGCTTGAGGGTGATTATCGCCTGCGGTACCTGAAAATCGAAGAACGGGTTCCCGCCTTTCCCCTTGATAAGGTTGATTTTCGCTTCCACTAGCGGATCACCCGGTGAGGCGAACGGTAGCTTGTCGATTATGACGCAGACTAGCGCGTCGCCTTGCACGTCAACCCCTTCCCAAAAGCTCATCGTCGCGAATAGCACAGAGGATTTGTCCTTCTTGAACTCTTTTAGGATCGCCGATTTCGGTTTCTCACCCTGTATGAATGTTTTGAACGGTATCTCATCGCGGATCAGATTGTACACGGCGTTCATGTTGCGGTTGCTCGTGAATAGCGCGAAGGTTCGCCCACCGCACGCGAGTATCAGGTCGAGAATATGTTTCGCAGATTCCTCTACAAAGCCCGCCGCCGCAGGCTCGTTCGTGATCAGTGGTAGATAATATAGCGCGTGATTTTCAAAATCAAACGGAGATTCGAGTAGAAGTTCATCGATGCAATACTCTCCTTCCTCGTCTGGCGCCGGTACGTACTCCATCTGTCCATCGGGGTAGAAACCGCTGTCATCCTGAGCTGGCGCCGGCGGCTGGGGTAGGGCGGTGATGCCGAGCCGCTCTTTTATATAGTTGAACCCGTTGTCCGCCGCGAGTGTCGCCGACGTGAGGATAAAAGTCTCATGCTTCACGAAGAGCATATCCTGAAGTATCACTGAGATGTCGATTGGTGTCGCCTTCAAAAAACAGCCTTTGCGATGGCGACGCTCGCACCAGTAGACGTAGTTTTTGTCAGTCATATTCATAACAAACTCTAGCTCGGACTTCATTTTTTTTACGCGTTCGAGACAGCTGAGCATATTCTCTTGTTTCCCTTTTATGAGATCAAAGTGAGCGATCAGCATTTCGAATGAATTGTAAAACGCGCTGAGAGTGTTGTTTATTTCGTCCCGGCTTTTCTGCATTACCTTGTCGAGCTTAAACGTGCCAGACCATTTTGAGAAATCCATAAATTCCCGGAAAAACGCTCCACCGCGAGCGAGAAAAGCATCCATTATTTCGGTGAGCTTCTGGTCGACGACCTTCTCTGCGCTCATAGCGAAACCGATATCCCTGACAATCTCCTCTGTCTTGTAGTTGCTGACAGTGGTACCGAAGTACGACGACGCTGTATCCTCAAGCTGATGCGCCTCATCAAAAACTACAGCCTGATAGTGCGGCACGACAAACTGCCCCGAACTTTCCTTAACAACTAGGTCGGCGAAGAAGAGGTGGTGGTTGACGATGATCACGTCCGCCTGAAGCGCGCGCTCCTTCATGCTGGTGATGAAGCACTCTTTGTAGTTGGAGCATTTCTGCCCGGAGCACTGCTCAGATGACGATGTGATCTGCTTGAAAAACGGCGTGTTCTCCGGTATGTCGGTCAACTCCTCGATCTCACCTGTCTTGGTCTTTTTCAGCCACTTGGTCACTATCTCGAAATAGCCTATCTCTTCCTTGAACTCGAACATACCTTGACGGCTGAAATGCTTGAACTTCTTATAGCATACGTAATTCGCGCGACCCTTCATGCAGGCCGCCTTGAATGGGAGGTCGAGAGTCTTCTGCAAAAACGGGATATCCTTTTTGAAAATCTGCTCCTGGAGGTTCTTCGTACCGGTGGAGATGACAGTCTTCCTACCTGACACTATCGCCGGAATGAGATAAGCGAGTGTTTTACCGGTACCGGTCTGCGCCTCGGCTATGAGCATAGACCGCCCTAAAAAGGCGTTGTATACATGCTCAGCCATTACGAGCTGTTCGTGGCGGTACTCAAAATTCGGCAGGCTTTGGCTGAGGATACCGTCTTCTTTGAAATATTCTTTTATGTCAGGTTTTGTCATAGGCAGGGATAATAGCATAAAAGTATGCGGATGTCATGGAGATTATGTATACCCAAAAATAGACATTGAATTATCCGTACCGGTTCGTTGGGGTTTTGCCCCGTTTTTTTTGGCGGCTTGTGATTTTTCTCGTGCAAAATCACGTCATCTTCGCAAAAGTAGCTCCGATTTATCGCCTTCGAATGTTAAAATCTCGTTTTTTGACACACCGCCACGACTGTTTTCCCTTCAC
>JAJRXV010000256.1 GCA_024276115.1 Deltaproteobacteria bacterium | reverse complement strand
TCATTAAAGAATATAAATGCGTAAAAATGTCACTACAATACTACTGCTTATCTGTTTGACTTTTGCCGCGGCTTGTGGTAAAAAAGCGCCTCCGGTAGCGCCTGAAACCGTGCTACCGAACCGACCGACTGAGCTGAGTGTGGTGCGTGATAATACCGGCGTTACCCTAAAATTCAAGCTCCCGAAAAAAAACAGTAACGGTACTGATTTTACTGATTTTAAAGGGATCGAGGTTTATAAGGCGACCCTGAAAGAGGGGGCGTATAATAACTTTTGCAAAAACTGTGACGAGGATTATAGCCTGATATACTCAGGTGGCGCGGCTTTGACAGGTCGATACGTTACGTTTAGAGATGATGCTATCAAAAAAAACGCTCATTATTATTATAGGGTAAAAGTAGTAAGCGACAGGGGGAAGAGTGATTTTTCCGCCGCGAAGGTGGCTGAAAAACCGTAGGGGCGAATCTTGTATTCGCCTGTATTTTCGTCACGCGACCGCCCCCCCTACAATATATATAAATTATTAGGAGAAACAATGAATTATTTTCAATACAAAGGCGATGAACTACACTGCGAAGATATCCCGATCAGCAAGCTAGCTGAAAAGGAAGGAACGCCGCTGTATGTTTACAGCAAAAAAACACTATTACAACATTATAACGCTTTCAACGACGCTTTTAGCGGGATAGATCACATAATATGCTACTCTGTTAAGGCGTGTTCGAATGTCAATATACTCAAGATGTTCGCCGCTGAGGGGTCAGGTACCGATATCGTTTCCGGTGGGGAGCTATTCAGGTCGCTCAAAGCTGATGTCGATCCACAAAAGATAGTCTACTCCGGTGTCGGGAAGAGTAGCGCGGAGATAATATTCGCGCTCAAGAGCGATATATTGATGTTCAACACAGAATCACCACAAGAGATAGAGCGCATTAACGATCTAGCCAGCGCGCTCGACACAAAAGGGCGCATCGCGATAAGAGTCAACCCGAATGTCGATCCGAAGACGCACCCGTATATTTCGACAGGGCTAAAGGAGAACAAGTTCGGCATCAACATCGATGAGGCGTATGACGAGTATGTCCGCGCGAGCAAGATGGAGAACCTAGAAGTGATCGGGGTTAGCTGCCACATCGGCTCTCAGCTCACTGACGTTGAGCCGTTTTTGGCGGCGCTCGAAAAAGTATCAGCTCTCATAGCGAGGCTGCGTGATGCGGGTATAACGATAAAGTACCTCGATATCGGTGGCGGGCTCGGCATAACCTACAAGGAGGAAGTAGTGCCGCACCCGAAAGTATACGGTGCGAAAGTCGTCTAAAAAATAAGCGATCTCGGTTGCACGCTTATCCTTGAGCCGGGCAGAGTGATCGCGGGCAACGCGGGCGTGTTGGTAACAAAAGTACTTTATACAAAGGTCAACGAAAAGAAAAATTTCATCATAGCTGACGCCGCGATGAACGACCTCATCAGACCGGCGCTTTATGGATCGTATCACGGTATCCTTGAGACACGAAAAAGCACGAGACCACGTATCAACGCTGACATTGTCGGTCCGATCTGCGAGTCTGGCGACTTTATCGCGAAGGACAGGATGCTACCTAACTTCCAGCCCGACGAACTGATCTGCGTCATGAGCGCCGGGGCGTACGGTTTTACGATGTCCTCAAACTATAATTCACGCGTTAGAGCGGCAGAAGTGCTGGTAGACGGTGACAAATACAAGCTGATAAACACGCGTGAGACTTATGACGATCTGATAAAAGGAGAGGTAAGCTAGATGTATGATATTGACCACCAACTTGAACTTATAAAACGCGGTAGTGTCGAGGTGATCTCTGAGGAGGAACTCAGAAAAAAGCTCGAAAAGTCGATCAAGGAAAATAAGCCGCTGAAGATAAAGGCGGGCTTCGATCCGACCGCGCCAGACCTGCATATAGGTCATACGGTTTTGATACAAAAACTCAAGCACTTTCAGGAGCTCGGGCACGAGATTCTCTTTTTGATCGGGGATTTTACCGGCATGATCGGCGACCCGACCGGTAAGAGCGCGACCCGACCGGCACTCACAAAAGAAGAAGTAGCGGAAAACGCGAAGACGTATCAACGGCAGGTGTTTAAGATACTCGACCCTGAAAAGACGAAGATAGTTTTCAACAGCGAGTGGCTCGACAAGCTCTCCGCGTCTGATCTCATCAAACTGAGCGCGAAGCACACTGTCGCGCGGATGCTTGAGCGGGATGATTTCCACAAGCGCTACACAACGCAAAAGCCAATCTCGATCCACGAATTTATGTACCCGCTGATTCAGGGGTACGATTCTGTCGCGCTAGAGGCGGATGTAGAGCTGGGCGGCACCGACCAAAAATTCAACCTGCTCGTCGGGCGTGATCTTCAGAAGGCGTTCGGGCAGGCGCCGCAATGTGTGCTGACAATGCCGCTACTAGAGGGCACTGACGGCGTGAATAAGATGAGCAAGTCGCTCAATAATTACATCGGTATCGATGAGCCGGCCACTGATATTTTCGGTAAGATCATGTCTATCTATGATGAGCTTATGATGCGTTATTATGAGCTGCTCAGCGATGTTTCTGTCGAGGAGTACAACGCGATAAAAGATGGTAAAGTCCACCCGAAAGAGGCGAAAAAATCGCTCGCGTTTGAGATATGCGCTAGGTTCGCCGGTGAGGAAGAAGCTCTCAAAGCGAAGAAGGATTTTGAGGATAAATTTGAGAAGCGGCAGGTGCTTGAGGATGTCGAGGAGGCACTTTTTCAAGCGACTGATGGCGGTATCTGGATATGCAAGCTGATGGCCGATGCCGGTATGACAAAATCAAACGGCGAAGGTAAACGCCTCATCAAGCAGAACGCCGTGAAAATAGATGGTGAAAAGGTCGCCGATGTCGATTATAAATTTCATACTGGTGATAATGTGATACTGCAAGTCGGTAAGCGCAGAGTAAAGCGGATAGTAATATCATAATTAAAAAGATTTTCACCAATGACAAAAGGAACTTAATGTTAAGAAATAGAGCAAGAATATTTATTTTTACACTACTCATCCTTCTTTTGGGTTCATCGGCTTTTGCCGCGGGTGACGCCCCGATTGGGGACTTTGTCAAAGCAGCGGACTATATCGTTTATGGAGAGCTCTCGGTGACGGCGGTCACCAATGACGGCGCGATAAATGGAACGCTGACTGTGATAAAAGTCCTCGAAGGGAAGCTTGACAAAAAAGTGATTCCGGTGAGTATTGATGTTTTTGACCCGCGGAACACGTTCAAGCTCAAGTCCGACCTGACAAACCTCAACGTATCTGTGGCGGAGGATTTTCGGTCGGGGACTGTTTCTATGAAGAAGGTCGTCGCAATGATAAAGGGCGATGGCGAGGATCGTATTTTTTTGCGGTTCATACCGCTTTTCCGACCTGACCGGCTTGAGTTGTATGTCGAGTCATATCAGGAGATCGTAAGGCTGACAAAGATAACTGACAAGAAGAAGCTTTTGAAAGCGATCAAGTACGATCTTGGTGAGGATTTTAGCTTCTCGCTTTATAATCACTGTTTTGATGAGCTGTTCAAGCTCGATATCAGCTTCGGCGAACTATTCTCGACAGCACAGGAGTTTTTGATAGCGAAAGAAGAGAAGAAAAACTACAGCTGGTTTAAGATACTCCAGAAGTCTGGCAAAAACCTACAGAAAAACTACGACGACATAAACAAGAAGGACCGTGACAGCTACATGAGTTATCTGCTTGAGACTTTCGCCGATGAACCTGCCAATAGTGAGTACCGCAACCGACTGTTTCTTGAGACTCTGACAGAGCTAAAGCGGCTCCTGAAAAAAGACCCGACCTGGCGGAAGAAGTTCCATGACACTCTCAAAGATAAAGAGCTATTGGTAAAGGGGCTCGACGCGAGCCACTACCGGAATCAGAAGATCGCGAAGCTTCGGGACAAACTCCTGCGGACGCTCAACAAACAGTAATCAGTCTCTTGATGGTCTTACCACCCCATCTTCTTGTATTGTATAAGTGACCCCGCTCCCCAGAGGGTGGGAAGCTGTCGCTTTGTATGTAGTCGCAGTCGCGTTTGTTACGCCCCAATCAACACTATCATGCGCGGCAGGCGGCAGAAGGTTTATTTCAACAGCCTGTAACTCTACCATAGATTTTGTAAAAGTCATGCGTGCCGGGGTGTTGTAGGCAGTTTGTGCTTTATGTACATAAGTGAGCGTCGCCGACGCGGTTTTGTCAGCCGCCATTTCTCTGAACGACAGGCAACTTGCGGGCGTGATACTCCAAAGCGCGAGGAAGATCAGCAGGATTACGATCAGCGGAAGTATCGGTTGCTTCGTTTTTTCAGTTTTTTTCGACATTTTCGCTCTCCTATGTATTATCGATTATAAGTAAAATTAATAGCAACTATTCTGATAAATGTCAAGTGTGACAGCGACCTGAAGTTACCCCGTTTTTTCCTCAGTAAATCGTACATGCCATGTAATAACAATGAGATAGCCGTTATCACAAGTGGAATTGGTCTTTTTTCTCATTTTTTTGAGGTATTTTTCGCCTTTTTAATTTCTTTGGTAACTTTTTTC
>JAJRXV010000016.1 GCA_024276115.1 Deltaproteobacteria bacterium | reverse complement strand
GAGGATGGTTCGGAAGGCTGGCAGGCAAACTCTTCAGAAGACTCTAACTCAGGGGATGTAGCGCCAAACTTCATCAAGTACGATGTCACCAGGATCAACGACCTGACAGAGGGGACGATAGAGTTTTGGGTACAGCGAAACCGTGATGGCGGGAAGATGACCAAAAGAGCTTATGAGGTTAACCCAGAGACGTATGACACTGTGTTTGAGTTGGTAAGTCCTGAGAACAACACAGAGTTCAGCCTTATGGTCATGTGGGAATATGGGATGAGCGAAAATGAAAGCGCGGTCATGTTTAACTATTTCGACTGGACAAGACAAGCTAACAACAATCCGTCATGGGGTAGTGTCGTACCTATGGGATTCAAACCAGAGATCGGTGACTGGGTACATATAGCGATAACTTTCGGCGATAATCCTCAAGAAGATAATAGAGTATTTATTAATGGTAAAGAAGTTAGAAAGCGATTGACATCCAGCGGGCTGGTCTCTGAGAGTGAGCTTACTCCATTCTCGAATTACCTGTCACGTGCTGATAAGATGCGAGTCGGTATCGAGACCGGTAGCGGTAAATCATATCCGGGCGGAGCCGCGCATCTTTATCGTTCAGTCCTGAGCAACTTACTTATTCATGATGAGATAAAGACGCATTTCAGCCTTGACAAATTCGCGTTTTCAGGAACGCCTAAAAACCTGAGAGCAAAATTCAGTGACGCGAATGTTGCTTTGACGTGGGGGAAAGCCTCGTCAGATGAGGTTGTAGGTTATAATATTTATAAGAAAGAAGTCGGTGGTGATACCGCTGTCAAGCTTAATGACGATCTTATTTATGAGTTGACTTATAATGACTCAGATGTAGTAGAGGGCAAAAGCTATATATATACAGCAAAGGGCGTAGACAGGGATGACAATGAGTCCAACGCTACAAATGAAGCAAAAATAACAATAGTCTCAGAATTCTACAGAATAACTGAGGTATCCACCAGCTATGATCCGAGAAACTTAACCGGATTTTATACAGATAATAAGATAGTTATCTCTTGGTCAGGTCCCAAGGATATATCGCCGGCGGGATACAATATTTACAGAAGAGCTGGGGAAGGTTCTGCCAAATTTACGAAACTGAATAGTAAAGCTGTTGGTTCGACATCTTACACTGATACTGATATTGATGACGGCAACGTATATTACTACTCAGTGACCGCGCTTAACGACAAAGGTCAAGAGGGCAGGTACCCGGCAGAGATAAAAGTCTCAGCGGCGAGTGTAGCTATTAGCTCCATCTCGATTGACCCGTCACGCGCCGCTAACAGCGGTGAGCAGGTAACTGTTACAGTAAGAGGATCAGCAGGGCAGACCGGTAGTGTTTCAGTCGCTGGAGTGGTAACAGGACTAGCGCTTAATGAGACAAGTAGCGGAGTATACTACGCGAGCTTTACCGCTGGCGATATATCGGTTGATAACGCTGCTGTTACGGTCACTCTTGGCGGCGCCTCAAAGGTAGCTTCATCAAAGTTGACAATTGACGCTGACGCTCCGACAGTGATTATCGGGCTTGACATCAAGAATGACTGGGCTACCGAGATCAACCTTGACTGGCAACCAGCAACAGAATCAGACTTTAAGCAGTACAATATATACAGAAGTATGTCAAATATCTCAAATATAAGCGGTATGACTCCTTACGCTACGATCTCTGATATGAATACATCAGAGTACTGGGATAAAGGGTTGACACCGAACTTGACTTACTACTACGCGGTTGCTTCTGTTGATAACGCCGGCAACATAAGTGGCGCTTCTGATGTTGTCTCCGCAAAGGTACTGCCGGACACGACTTTACCTGTTATTGACAGCATAGAAGACAGTTCCGCGGGCAAGACTCTGCGCGAGGGCGAAGTGATAATGGTGGATGTCGAAGGTGAGGCTGACTGCGTAGCTACATTTAGTGTTGGCAGTGTTATTGTAGACGCGCCACTTTCTGAGGACAGCAGAGCGGGCAGGTACTCAGGCGCTTATACCGTAAAATACACCGATGTAATAAATGATTATATCGTTATTAAATTAGTTGACAGGTCAGGCAACGCCTCTACTTTCGCAAGTGAGAACAAAGTGAATATAGATGGTAGTACTGTTTCTGATAATCTACCGCCGAATATAGATAGCATTTCTGAGAACTCATGGTCTATCGCTGGATTTTCCGGTAAGCTCGTTGCCGATGATATGTTGACTGTAGATATTTCGGGAGAGCCTGACGGTGTCGCTTACTTTGATATCCAGGGCGTGGTCGAAAAAGTACGGATGACAGAAAGCGCTGATGAGCCGGGCAACTATACCGGATCATACACTATAAGTACCGGAGACTATGCCGAAGACGCAACCGTAACAGGTTATCTTTCTGACGCGGCTGGTAATCTTACTTCTATAACGACATCAAGCAAGTTTGCGATCGATACGACTATCAACATAGATGTTACACCAAATGTCAACTCTATTCCGGCTGATGAGAAAACGCGTGTAGATGTAGTCGCGAAGGCGACTGACCTGAATGGTGACGCGGTTTCTGGTCATACCATCGTCTTTACACTTACGACGACTGATGAATATACAGGAGTTGTTGGTTCTGGCAGGTATACTGAATTTGAGGATATTGTTGGTGGCAGTATGAAAGTAGACTGGCGCGGAGTGACTGACGCGTTTGGAGAAGTAAGCGCTACTTACAAGGCGGGTTTCGCGGCGAAGACAGCTATGATTATTGCCAAAGACCTTGACAGCGGTAACATCGGCATAGGCTACATTACCTCATATATTTCCGCTAGCATAGATATTACACTGCTTCAGGCTGCTTCATCAAGGCGGCTGAAGAAGGTTGGTCGCGCATACACTATTAAGGTAACAGCTACACCTGAGAAGTTAACTGCTGATGGCTCGAGCAAGTCTAGGATCAAGGCGCAAGTTCTTGATGTAACTGGACAGCCGGTTTCTGGTGACAGAATGGTGTTCAGTATTTCTAGCGACAACGGCTCGATCAGGACGATAGATGAAGTGACTGACAGCAGAGGTGTCGCGGAGGCAGAATATACCGCCGGCAAGAAGATCGGTACCATAATCATTACCGCGCTTGATACAACTGCCGGGATTAGCGGATCGACAATGATAATCCTGATGAGTGACGCGCCGGCTAATGTGTATCTTACAGCAAGTCCGACGACTCTTAACGCGGATGGCAAGAGTAAAGCGGATCTTCTGGTCAGCGTAAGCGATGTTAATGATAACCCGAACCAGGGTGCTGTTGTCGAGTATGAAATTACTGACGGAAGTGGTTCGCTCGATATGGATATAAACGAGACTGACAGAAATGGTGAGGCCGAAAATGGTTACAGAGCCGGGTATACTGCCGGAACTGTTACTATCGAGGCGAAAGTGACTTCTCGGATACCGTCGGTCGATGAGATCAACCGCGCTGGTGGAACACTCTTTGTCGGGAATATTTATGAGGACTTTGAGTCTGCCGAAGTTGTAGAGTGGTATAAAGAAGTCGGTGATGACGTTGAGCAGGGTGAGGTGATCCTCAAGATTACAACTGATGTGGGTGAGTTTGATGTTGCCGCGAAGAATGATGGCAAGCTTCACGCAATCAAAAAATACAGAAATGATGATTTCACTGTCGGAGAGACTCTTGGAATTATAGAGATAACTAACTAACTAAAAGCGTTTAGCTGAAAGGGAAAGGAGCGTCGGATGAAAAAAACTAGATATATGAGACCTAAGGTTGTTGGAAGCAGTAGCGTACACCCTTGCTAATTAATTTTGGTCAAAAGATTGTAAAAAAAGCCGATTTCGATTATAATATATTGAGTTCGGCTTTTTTTTGTTTATTTAGTTCTTATGAATAGAGAGGGAAATGAAAGTAAGAAAAAATATAAAATCAGCGCAAATCATATTAATCATAATCGCATTGACATTATCAATGCTGTCAGGGATCGCGCAAAGCAGTGAAAGAATCAACGCAGTTGTATTCCTAAACGATAACATAACCTACAAGAGCATTAAACCGGCTCTGAAAAAACTCAATATAAAAGCCAACATATTTTCCGCTCCAAACGTAATATATCTGAAGGGGAGCAGTGATAATATAAAGTTGTTGAAAGAAAATAATATGGTGAAAGAGGTTTCTTTTTCTGGGGAAAAGGCTGTCGGGCAAAAATATTCCGATATAGAGCTCAGCGGATTGAAGTTCCTCTCCTACCAACAAGAGCGTAATAGCCGTGAGGTAGTCAACTCTTATGGCGCGGAGAACAAGTTCCGTCAGCCACCAGCTCAAGTCAAGAGACATTCTAAAAGAACACAAGACGCTAAGATAACTCCTACTACAAATTCCGCGACGACAGGGTTGCCTGATGATTTTTATTTTACGTCAGAGTATATGATTGGTGATATCGCAGTGGCAATTGTGCTTCCTGAGAGTGATGGGACGGAAATGCTATCTACCGAGGATTGGGACAGCGCTAGGATGGATGCGGTTGTCAACGAGATCATGGCGGCGTTGGCGTGGTGGAGTGACCGTTATGAAGGCGCTAATAAGAACCTTACTTTTCATGTGAAGCAATATTTGCAGGTACCGACAAAATATGAGATAATTAGCATGACCGCATGGGATCCGCTGAGTGATGAGGCGGCGTGGATGGATGATATCTTCACTAACCTCGGCTACACTAACGATATTTACCCGACATCAGAGTATGATTATATAGATAAGGCGTTCGCGTTTAACAATAATCTTCGCGCCGGAGTTGAGGACAGCTCTATTGATACGGATTGGGCTATCACATTTCTTATTATTGACAGCTTTAATGATGATGATGGGCTTTTTTTGAAAAACCCTAATGAGTTTTTCGCTTATTCATTTTTGGGTGGACCGGTATCTATTCTGACCTATGATAACGGTAACTACACGATTGACAAGATGCGAGAGGTCGCGTTGCATGAAATGGCGCACCAGTTTTACGCTTTGGACGAATATTACACAGGTTATGAGCCATGCACAACAAGAACCGGGTATCTCGCGTTTGATAATCAGAACAGCGAATTTACTGAAGGTTCAGCGTGTATTTCTAATGAGATATGTGTGATGAGAGACCTTGGTCGCGCGACATTCCCATATAACAGTGGTCTTCTGTGCTGGTACTCCCGGGGGCAAATCGGTTGGTACGATGATGACAGGGACTATATCTATGAGCCGGTAGATACAATTCCATCATTGACTACAACAGGATATGAGAAAGGAGTGCATGAAATCGCGGGAACGGCGACAACATCAGAGGCTGTAAACCAGAATCCATTAAGTTATCCAAAGGGCGTGGAGAGAATAAACGTGACTGTGAACAAAATAGTTAGTCTAATGTACCGGCTCGATCAGGGGGAGTGGGCAGATATATTACCTCTGGATGGAGATCTGGGAGATGCGACTGAACAATTTGTTTTTGAGCCTAAGGCTAATCAGACCGGAACATATACGCTCGAGATCAAGGCGACGAACACAGAGGGGAATTCCGTGACAGTTTTAATAGAAAATGTGTATATATCGGTGTCCGCGCGTAGTTCTGCCGCCTCATTATTCAGCTGTTATATATCAGAGGCGGCTTTTTGTGAATCCGAAAAATCAACTAATGTTTTATCAGAGATAATCACGTGGATTAAATCGTTAATTTATTAAATTAAGAATTTCGTGTAAGCATTCAGAATAACAAGAGAGTGGCTAATTTAAAAAATCACGACAATATCTCATTGTTTTTTTAGGAAAGTAAAAAAAACATTGACAAATGCTTTAGTACGATGTATTTTATCAACAATATATTGGAAGGACTCTTAGTACCCTGCAACTTCGAAGTAGGGGGGATTTGTTGAGGAAAATAAGAGCAGTAAAGTTATCCTTGCATATTTAGTATTTACAATTTCCTATCAGTCATTTATATGAATGACTTCGAACTTGTGCCTGTGGGCGTCTGCCCTAAGCCTCCAGTATTATTGCTGAACATAAGCAACTGTTTTTTTTAAGAGCACGATCAAGATAAGGTTTTATCAAGACGCCGCGCTATTAATAACTTAAAAACGGCTTTTGTCCGCTTTTAAGAAGGATTTATTAAATAAAAGAAAAATAGATAAATCTAAAGGAGAGATACTTAATGAAGTTTAAAAAAAATGTTGTTCTTTATGTTGCTTCGATTTTACTTCTATTTATTTTTAATGTAAATTCTTATGCGGCACAAGAGTGGAATATAATATCTGAAACAGACTTCTCGACGCTAGGCGAGATAGATTCGAGCATTGTAGGAGCTCTACCAAAAGCGATTGGAGACTTCAATGGTGACAATATAGATGATATTGCTATAGGATACAGCCTTATTGATACCGTTTATATTCTAACTGGCTCCTCTTCAGGTTTTTCAACAACACCGTCATTAACTATTGTAGGAAATACGACAACTGATTTTGGTACTTCTATTGCCAACGCCGGCGATCTTGACGGTGATGGCGTAGACGACCTTGTGATTGGCGCGCCTAAAGAAAACAAAGCTTATTTATTGCTTGGCACTCTTCTCAGAAATCAAATAAATAGCGACGGTATTATAACCGTTGAGACGGATTTTGTCAGCCTCGTGATGACAGGAGCGGAGGATTCAAGTTTTGGCGCGAATGTCGCGTCCGCGGGTGATTTAAACGGAAATGGTAGCCCAGAGCTTGCGGTTCTTGAAAGCGCGACGGGCACGATTAATATTTTCGTTGGAGAGTATATCAGGCAAAAGCTTCCATCGCAGGCCATCGACTTGACTGGTAATGATTTCGCAACTTATACTGTTGCTGGTCCTAACACCTCAAACTTTGGCGCTCAGATGGGGTCTGCTGGCGACGTAAATGCCGATGGATATGGTGATTTTATCGTTTTTGACTCTACAGGGAATCCAGGGCTTAACACCGGAGTCGCCTACCTTTACCTTGGTGGAAGCAGTATAAATGTTACAGTTGACTTGGTTTTGAATGGTCCGGAGAGCAAAGATATTGAAAGTAGTACCGCGGATTTACCTGTTTATAAAGCCACGGGGTTTGGAACTTCCTTTGTCGCTGGGTTTGACATTGATAATGATAATTATGGTGATATTTTGGTCGGCGCTCCAACATCAGGACCACTTGATTCAGGAACCGCGCATCTTTACCTTGGTTCTGACATAGCTTCTCAGCTGAGTTCTAGTTCTACTTATGATAATAGCAAAAACATGATTATCTCCTTCTATGGGGAGTCACGCGGGGCGTTATTCGGTAATGACGTCGGCGCGCTTGATGCTGATGCCGATGGTTATGACGATATCGTCATCGGGGCGCCAAATGCAAACGAGAGTGGTGCTGGGCGTGTATATTATGTTTCTGGTAAAGCGACATCAAATTTAAAGAACTCTATTGATACAATAATGATCGGTACTTTTGTGGATATAGGCACAGATTCGGCAGTTAGTGAAGAGTTCGGCTTTACTATAGCAACCGGAAGTGGAAGCGCGAGCATTGGGAAGGGGGATTTGTATATCCTGACTAAAGTTGAATCGAAGATAAAGCATTGCGCCATAATAGAAACCCCGGCAAACGTAATTGGGGGTACGATCAGCTCGCAAAAGCAAAACAATAATTGGACAGCGGCAAACAGCCCATACATCGTGCGAAGTGATTTAGTTGTGTTAGCTGGTGAGACACTTACTATTGAGCCTGGAGTCACGATCATGTTCAACTCAACTAAATTCGCCGCGGAAGGATACTCAGAAGATCTGCTTGAGTTAAATATTTTGGGAAAAATAGTCGCTGAGGGGACTTCTGGACTTGGTCACGGAAACGAGGATATAAAGTTCACCATGAACTCTACAACCCCATCTCAAGGTGGTTGGCTTGGCATCAACATTGATGATGGTGGTGAAGCGATAATAAAGAATTGCAGTATAAAATATGGAATCAACGGTATTTGGGTTGACAGAGCGACGTTGACTTTAGAGGATTCATCTGTTTCGTCAAATGGTAATCAGTACGCTGCCTCGACGGATTGTGACAGTAGTCTTGACTGCGCGCCTTTCACCGGTAATGGTGTTTTCGTGAAAAGCGGGACTGTAAAATCATTCATAAATAATTCTATCATTAATAATGAAGAAGACGGACTCCTGATAGAGGCGCCAGCTTCTGATGATGACCCGGCAAACTCATTGAAGGAGATTATCGGTTGCGTGTTCAAGGATAATGGTGAGAACGGCGTTACTATCTCGGATTCAACTTTGCTGATAACAACTGTCGCGAATAATGAGATTACCGGTAACGGTGGAAGTGGATTAACTGGATTTGCGAAAGCAATAATAAAGGAAAACATTATTAAAGATAATTTTGGGTCAGGAGTTGTTAGCGCTGAGGGCTGTATTATCTCTAAGAACACTTTTGATGGTAATGAAACTGGTGTTGAGGCTGGAGAAGGCACCATTGTCAAGGAAAATATATTCATTAATAATGTGACCGGCATTACAGCTGATTCTTGTCAGGTTATAGATAACTTTATCGGGGTTGACGAGAGCGGAAACAAAGGCGCGAATAATGACGGAATAATAGCCCGCTCAAGAGTTGATATATCTAGAAATGTTATTTCATGGAATAACCTCGACGGCTTGAAAATGAAATCAAACTCTCTTGATGATGAATCACCGGCTATCGTTTGGCAAAATGAAATAACAAATAATGGTAGAAATGGTATTACACTTGAGGACGCCAGCCCAAAGATCGTCGGCAATAATATTACTAATAACGGCTGGGCGGGTGTTGATAAGCAATCCAACGGCATCAAGGCTGATAACCCTTCAAGACCCACAATACAACAGAACAACCTTAATAACAACGCTAATATGGCGTTGCGATTATATCACAGCGCTCCGACAAACCTTAATGAGACTTTTTTGTTGAAGCCGTCTAAAAACTGGTGGGGGACTGTTACTTTAAACGAGATATACGATATTATTTGGGATTTGAGAGACGATGATGTCTCCATTCTCGGTGAAGTGTCTATCTCGACACCTTCTGCTTCGGTGATTGATATTACAAAGGTAGGAAAACCCAGTTCAGGAGCATCCGCTACAACTTCTATCTTTGATTGTTATGTTGCCTCGGCTTCTTTTGATAGTAAAAAAAGTGAGAGTCAAGGTGTGATAAGCACTTTTATTAAATTTATTGATAATGTACTTTTTAGGAGGTAAGAAGGAATGACAAAAAGGAAAATAGAATACTCATTAGTACTGATCCTTCTGTTAATGGCAATGATATTTATTTTTGCTTGTAGCAAGGGAGGCAGTGGAGATAGTAGCCCAACAGAAGGTATGGTCAGTTTCATTGACCTTGACAATGATGGCTATGACTCTAGTGTCGATTGTAACGATAAAGACCCATTAATATATCCGGGCGCTCATGACCCTGTTGGCGATGGGATTGACCAGAACTGTGATGGACTAGGGATGGGACCTGATAACGATAAAGATGACTATAGCGAAGCGAATGGTGATTGTAACGACAATGACCCTGCTATTCACCCTACCGCTATTGATATATATGATGATGGCATCGATCAGGACTGTGATGGGCAGGATAGAATCTGGACGGGGGCAGGGTCAGCTGATGAGGATACTGACTTTGACGGCTACTCTCCTAATGATGGTGATTGTAACGATAACGATGTTAATGTAAATCCTGGAGTCGCTGAAATCTGTGGTGATGGGGTTGACCAGAACTGTGATGGCATTGACCCACTGTGTGATAAAGATGGTGATGGAGTCGCTGAGGCTGATGGCGATTGTGATGATAATGATCCATTAATACACCCGGGTGCGGCAGAGGACTGTAATACTGGAAAAGACATGAACTGCGATGGTTTGATAATTGATTGTGAGTTTGACTTTGATGGTGATGGTTTTTCTATTGCCCAAGGTGATTGTAACGATCTAAATCCTAATATGTACCCTTCAGCGATTGAAGGTGTTTATTATGACTTTGCTAACGGTCAGACAGCAAGAGCGGGGTGTGCTGACGGAATCGACAATGATTGTGACGGTTCTATAGACTTGGCGGAACAATCTTGCAATGAGCCTACTATCGCTGGCTCAGCGTCAGGTACTGACTGTACTTCTACCACAACGCCGAACCTTGATGACAATGGCGCTAAGGTGAAGAAAGATCTGTGTAGCTCATACTCGGTGTCACTCTCAACTGAAACTTTGTCTGCTGACTCTCCGACACTTGTTGTTGATTGGTCAGTTCGTTTCAGGCAGTATAAAGTAGTAAAAGTGACCGGCGCCGGTGAGGATCCTTACACGACTATCGAGTGGACAGGGGTCATTACACAGCATGATTATGATGAAAGAACTCCTTATTCAGTCACTAATCCTTATGCTTTCCCTGATTATTTTAAAACAATCGCGGGGGACAATCCAACACCATATTATTATGATTGTAGCAATGATCCAGACCCTGATTTTAAGGTTGGGTCTAACGATAAGTACCCAGTCTGCTATGAAAGCAGTTCCAAGGGTATAACGCTTTTTTCAAAGGATCGTAAAAGCGACAGTGGTGAGCAGTTCTACTTAGTGCCTTTCTCATGGTATGCTAGAGTGACAGATTCACATGGTAGATGGAATGACGCGGCGGGAAATTTTGACGGTGAGTACTAATTAGCTGAGTTTGCCAGTAAAATTGCTTTAACTGTTAGGAGGAATAGTATATTGCAGCCTGAATGTAGGTTTAGGAATATTTATAAAATGAAATCAATCTGGTTTTTTTTTGTAGCTGTTATTTTTTCACTACAAATGACAACCATAGCATTTGCGGCTGAAATCAGTTCCAGCGCCGAGTGGTCTTATGATCTGGGGCACACTACTTCATCTTCTGGCAAAAGTTCTTCTGAAAGTAGTTCTCAAAGCTATGATATTGATTATCAAGAAGCGCCAAACAGAGCGATAGATATTTCAAGTAAGCTTTCATTCGCTATGGATGAATCAAGCTCATCAGACTCTTATACAACATACAGCTATTCTCCAACGGCTGATCTTGCACTCACAACAGCCCCATGGTCACTTTCACTTGGGGTCTCAGAAGGGATCTCAACGTCAGATGATCCAAGCACTATCAGGAATACTTCCCTTGATTACTTTATGGATCTGACACTTACGCCGGGCGATATTTTTCCTGAGCTCAGCTTTTCATTGAGCCAGACGGAGTCATTTGAACGTGGTGCCTCTGATACTATGTCAGCGTCGTTTTCGTTTTCCACCTCATACGAAATAGATTTTCTTGGACTTTCCACTAGCTATGACTATAGTAATTCTATCAGCAATGACAGGATGACAAGCGATTCTGATTCAAAAGAAGTCTCATACAATTTCTCCGCGGGCTTTGGCATTGACCTTACATCGTCTATAAAATATACGGGTGACTATTCTTTTTCAAAATCTAAAAGCTATTCATATTTTGATGATGGTGGAATAATGGATAAGTCAGGGGACAAAGATTATAGCTATGCGAGCAAGGTTGATTATAAAGTTTTCCCCGCGACTTCGCTGGGGCTTACAAATGATTTCTCGAACGCTCTGGACCTGATTTCATTAGATAAATCAATTTCTAGATCAAGTAGCGCAAACCTTACCCAAGATATTTATTCATGGATCGCTTTTAAGCTTGACTACTCACAAGGAAAGGATGAAACTTTGGATACAGCTGATGACAGGGTCAGCTTAAGTAAAAGCTATTCTTCTGGAATAACTATGAGTCCAAATAAGTTTCTTGACTTATCATTTGAAACCTCTCAAGATAAATCAGAGGAGGATTCAAAAATTGATACGGCAGATACATTTTCATCTTCTAAAAACATGGATTTTTCTTGGAATTGTGAAGTTACCAGTATCTTCAAATTTTCATACACTGTTTCAAACTCCAAGTCCTTTACTGAAGGCATGTTAGATTCTAATGATGATTCTATGAGTTTTGCACTTGACCTTGCTGGAAATACCGAAATAGACCTCAACGTAACTCCTTCATACTCTTATAGTAAATCAAAAGATTTGATAGCAGGGACAGACACATCATCAGATTCAATTGATATAAGCATAGATTATGGTTTAGTGTTAACTACTAATATGGATTTAAAAATGACCCACTCTTACGGTAGGTCAAAGTACAATTCCACTAATATTGTAGATCGAAGTGATGATTCGTCGCTTGATTTTAGCTGGACTGAGCCAATCAAAAATCTTGATTTTACTTGTTCGATGTCAAGAGGATCGAGTGATACAAGTGGTGACGATGCAGGTCCTACTACGAACTTGTCATACGACTTTTCACTTAATTGGTCAGTTATTAACATGGACTATAGCTTGTCGTATACACTGGACGATCCACAAGATTCTGTTAATTCAGAGTCTATTGACTTTAGCCTAGGGATGGCATTTCTTGAATTAGCTACTGTTGACTTCTCATATTCATTTTCTCAGGATTTAGGAGACGAAGTTAGTAAGAGTGATTCAATTTCATTATCTTTGAGCATGAAATTTTAGTAGATCTTGAAAGGGGTGGATGTAAGATTAATGGTTTATTAATAAAATTATAAATTTCAGTTAATATAAATAAAATTAAGGGGGATGTAAATGAAGAAGCACATAATATCAGTTATTGTAATTATTTTAGTAGCTATGATGGTCGGGTGTGGTGCGGTATCAATTAAAAGCTCTGTAAGTCGTTTTAGTCCTGACGATGCTCAGCGTTATACTAGTATTCAGAAAATCGCGATTCTGCCTTTTGAGAATCTCACAAAGACGAAGGACGCGAACAGGTTGGTAAACGCTCTTTTTATTACTGATATTATTAATGAAGACGTTTTTAATTCAGTTGAGGATGTCAGGTATGTCAATAGTGTCATGAAGATGCTGAAGATAAAAAGAACACAGATGCTTGATCGTGATATTGTCTTCAAAATGGGTGAGGAAATGAAGTGTGAGGCTATTGTTGTCGGTGAGATTGACGCATACAAAATCGGCAAAAAAGATGAATCTACTGATATTAGTATTAGCGCGACAATGTTTGATACTCGATCAGGGGACATTTTGTGGACATCAAACGCTACATACTCTGCAAGCACATCGGTTGGTAAAGTCTTTGGTGTTACTCCAGGACCAAACCATATTGAGATGACTACTGCTATTGTTGAGGCGCTTGCCGACTCGCTTGCTGACAGAGTAGATGATGCTAGAAACGATGAAACCAGGTTACTCCGTGAGCAAGTCAATGAAGATCTTGAAGGTGACGACGAGGCTCTTTCTGAGGACGATGGCGAGGTTGAAGACGCGGATTATGACGAAAACATTGATGAGGATATTCCGCTTGATGATGAAGGGGAAGAGGGTATTATAGAAGAATAATGAAAAATAGAATTAATACCAATAATATTGTTAAAAAAATATTTATATCTCTATTTTACGCTATATGTATTGTGATGTTTATATCTTCTGCTGCTTGCTCGAACCGAGAGCTTGGAGACGATACTGTCGCTCTTGTTGGAAAGGAGAACATCTCTCACGAGGAGATGTTCTACTATTTTAACAAATACGGTAACTCCGCTGAGGAGTTTAAAGGTGAGAGTGGTAGCAGAAGAATGCTTGAAAAGCTGATTGATTTTAAACTTATGCTTGCCACGGCAAAAAAATACGCTGAGGATAAAAACATAGTTTTCATTAATCTCTATGGCAGCTACATACGCAAAAAATATGCTGAGCTATATAGAACCGAATTAGCGAAAAAAATAAAAGTTTCTGATGAAGAGGTTCAAGTAGTCTTTGTTGAGAGTGACACAAGTGGCAAGAGGCTAAAAAAAGAAGAGATAGATAAAAGAAAAAATGAAATAAGAATGGCTATGTATGAAGAACGGTTTAAAGATTTAATTCAAAATGAACTTGAAAATCTGAAAAAAGATAATATCATTAAAGTATATAGTGATGTTATCGATGATATTGACAGAGGAGACGTGGTAAAGGACGATACCATTCTCCTAGTACTCGGAGATGAAAAAATCGATTATAAAGGGGTGAGAGCATTATTCCCCCCTACATCGGGGCATTCATCGCCTGAGATGCTCAGGAAGAAGGTTTTTATTAATTCTGTAATAAATAAAGAGATCGAGGCATACCTCTTTAGTAAGACTGCAAAAGAAAAAGGGATTGAAAAGAATAACCCTCATTTTACTTGGAGCAATAAGGAGTACTATGAAAAAACTCTTGTTAGTATGCTTGACTATAATGAGGGCTTTAAATCTGATCTCTTTGGAATGATAAAAGTAAGTGATGATGAAATTAAAAAATATTACGATGACAATAAACAAAAGATGAAAGAGTATGACCTTTTGCTTAAAGTTAAAAAACTTTCATTCACTTCGCTTACCGATGCTGAAAAAGCGGTTAAGAACTTAAGTGAAGGTGAAACCATTGACAGTGTAGCAAAAAAATATATGGAAAAGCTAAATACAAAAAAGTACGATTTAGGCTTTCTTTCAAAGCTAGAACTAAAGGATGTTCATGGACTGGCTGTTTATGAGGAAGCGATTAAGCTCAAAGTCAATCAGGTAAGCGATATTTTGTTGGTTGATGACGCTTATATTGTGTTCTTGATCGAGGATGAAATGAAAAATACCGTCCTCCCGTTAGAGAGCATTAAAGATGTTATTAGCGGTATTGTCAGAGGGGGAAAAAGCGAAGAAGTGATGAAGAGCTTTATTAATGACCTGAGAGCGTCTACTGAAATTAAGATAAACGAACCACTGCTAATAAAAATGAGTAAATAATATGAAAAGAAATAAATTATTTATATACATTGCCTTAATCTTGAGCATAATAGCGCTTTCATCTTCTGGAGCGTATGCCGAGGATGATTTTGACTTTGACTATGATTTCAGTTTTGGTGGCAGAGGCATTGGTAAAAAGAAGTTCAACACCCCGGTTGATATTGCTGTCGATTCAGATGGAAATATTTATGTTTTAGATAAGGGTAACAGCAGAGTTCAGAAGTTTGATGACGATGGTAACTATATATTGGAGTGGGGTAAGAAGGGTGCGAAGACAGGGCGGTTTAATAAACCATCTGCTATTGAAATTGACGAGGATGACCTTATATATGTTGTAGATACAGTTAATCACAGAATCTCAATGTTTAATACTGAAGGTAAACCAGTCAAAAATTATGGGATTCTTGGTTCAAGAAGAGAACGCTTTAAGAATCCACAAGGTATCGGATTTGGGAGACGTGGAGATATTTTTGTCGCGGATTCAAAAAACAATAGAATACAAAAGTTTACTAAAGCCTGGAAATACAAGACAAAGTGGGGTAGTAAAGGAAACGACGACGAAGAGTTTATGAGTCCGAATTGCATTAAACATGTTGACTATAAGTTTGGATACATGTATGTTACAAATCTCCTTAACTGCACTATACAACGATTTGAAGAGGATGGAGAGTTTAACAGCAAGTTTACGGTGAAACCAAAAAAACTTGAGCTTGATGAGGACACAGAGAAAGCAGAAGTTGATCTGGGTTCTGACGAGCAGGATGAAAAAAATAACGATGACGAGTCTGATGAGGCAGAGGATTCTGATGACGAAGATGAAAGCGCGAGTGAGGAAGATTCTGATGAAATCGCGTGTGGTATCAAGAAGATGGTCGTTGATGAAAAGGATGATTATCTTATTATAATATTTGAGGGTGATGATACAATTTATAAGTATACTTATGAGGGTGAGTTTGTCGCGAGGTTGACGAAGGCGAACAAAAAGTTTAACAACCCTACATCTGTACTCGTAAATGGCAATGATCTTTTTGTAGTAGATGGTGGCAACAACAATATTCATAAGTTTAAAAGAAGATAATCCTAAGGGGGATATAGATGAACACAAAATTCAAAGCGTGTGTATTCGCATTAGTCATTAGTATTACATTTTGCTTCTATTCAATACAAGCTTTTGCGCAAGGTACTGAGATGACGCCTATTTCTGGCATTCCAATGATAGAAGATATTAAGCCGCTTTCTATAGGTGATAAAGTACCTCAGTTTATTGTAAACGATGTTACCGGTAAAGAGTTTGATACAACAAAGCAAATTGGTAAGAAAGTGTACCTCTTTGTGTTTTGGTCAATTTTCTGCGAGCCATGTAAAGAGGAAATGCCGCTCATCAAACTTGTAGCCGCGGAGTACTCGAAGGATAAGCTTGGCGTTGTTGCTATAAACCTTGATGGCGCGCCATTTAAAAACGCGATTATTGAATATTCGAAGGATGGTGGTTTTGATTTCAGATTTATTATCGACGAGCTTGACGACGAAGAATTCTTTAAAATCGCAGACCCTTATGGTGTTGCCGGAACTCCAACTATATATATTATAGACAAGAAGGGGCAAGTTAAGTTTTCAGTGGTTGGTAAGGTTAAAAAAAGCACTTTAAAAGAAGCGCTCGATAGTGTTTTGAATGACTAGATTTTCATTATGTTATCCAATATCATCATGTGAAAAGGATAGAAGATGAGCCATAAGTTTTCTCTGCGTTACTATATCGTTGTAGTTATTTGGCTGATTACACTGTTTTTTAGCCAGTCAGCGCTATGTCAGCAAAATAAAAAAATTATGGATGAGGACATATTAGTCGAAGATGATCAGTTTATTCAATTTAAAGCAAAGACTCTTGACAAAAAGAGGATAAATACTGAGTCGTTCGCGGGTAAGAAAATAATAGTCCTTAAATTTGGTTCTATTTATTGTAGTTCCTGTATATCATCTATTCCAAAGCTAGCTAAAATACAAGATAAGTATAAAGCCGATCTGAAATTGATTGAGGTGAACCTGGATATTTATGGACGGGGAAGAGTGCGCAAGTTTTACCGCGGACTTAAAGATGTCATGAACTATCCTGTAGTTATTGACCGCGGTCTAAATATCAGTCGCCGCTACGGTGTTACTACACTTCCGACTAATGTCGTGATAGATAAAAAAGGTATTATAAGATACATATCACGTGGTTATAGCGAAAATGAGGAAGAGAACCTTGAAGAGGTTATAAGTTCGATATTAGGTACAAAAAAGGTAAGTAAAAAGGTTATCCGCCGGGATAAGATCAGTATCCTGATGCCGCTGAATATCACTAAGACATATCAAGACGAGATATTCGTCGTCGGTCGTGTTACTACCCCAGGGGTCAAAGTTGTGATGTCACTTAATGGCGGTTCATTACAGTCACAGGTCACAACAAAGGAGATGTTTTACTTTAGAACGCTTCTTACGCTTGGTAGTAATTATATTGAAGTCAAGATTCCTGCAGGGAAAGAATCGGAGGATAGTAAAGCAATCGTTATTTTCAGAGAAAATAAATTTGACCTGTTTAACCCGGACAAAAAGCCTGTTCCTTTTCCTGAATATAAATTCCACACGAAGACGAATGAAGCGGAGTGTGGTGAGTGCCACGAGTTAATACCTCCGCAGACAGATGAAGATCAGCCGCAGATGATCACAAGTTTTTGCCTGAAGTGTCATGAAGAGATGACGGCTGAAAAATACGTGCATGGTCCTATTTCGGTTGGTGGTTGCTTGCCGTGCCACGATTTTAAGAGTACTCCTAACAGGTATGAGCTATTTGAACAAGGGGCGGACCTATGCTATAATTGTCACTTTGACAAAAAAGAGGAGCTCGAACTTAGGAACCTCCATGGTCCTATGGCGGCTGGGATATGTGTTTTATGTCATAATCCACATAGCGCGCCGTTTAAGTTTCAGTTACAAAGATGGGGAGGTGAATTGTGTTATTTCTGTCATAGTGATCTCCGAAGATATCAGGCCTCGGCTAGTCAGCACAAACCATTTAGAGATGGAGAGTGTACAGCATGTCATAACCCTCACTCATCAAACAGCATGATGTATTTTCTAAAGAAAGATTATACGACGGATTTATGTTATACGTGTCATAAAAAAGAGGACATGAAGGATCACAGGCATCCTGTAGGAATAAAGCCTACAAGGGTTAAACTACCCGCTTCTCGTAGACTCGACAAGAAGGGAAGACTGATTTGCACTACGTGTCACAACCCTCATGGAGACGACTCTCCTAGAATGCTTCCTAAGGAGGGGTGTGCTGGATGTCATTCGCAGGCATCGAAGACGACAAAAAAACAAGTTCTTCCTAATGGAAAGGCACCGAAGCTTACAGCGCCGAAGGCGGGTGCAAATGATAGTAAACCTAAGCCAGCCGCGCAGGGGAAAACACCTGCTGATGAAGATAAAGCTGACGATACTGAAGGTTCATACTGGGATAAGTTTAAATAATAACCTATAGACGATAGGAGATAACTCTGGGAGATTCAATTGAAAAATTAGGTGTTAAGCTGATACTTGTGCTTACCATCTTACTTACATTAACTGTTGTTATTGCAGGGACAATCGTTTTTAAGTCAAGCGGTGAAGCTGTAAACAGTAATCTGCGCGGGTATGCCTCAAAAGCTGCGGGCATAGTGGGGCGCTCACACATCAAATCTGATATCTATGAAGCCTCTAGAAATCTTTCAGGTCTTCATGCCGATTTAAATGGTACAATGTGGATAGTCGATCAGACTGGCAAGATGCTTGTAAATACCGACGCGCAAATAGACGATAAGTATAAGAAGAGTTTTGGTGATGAGGACGTGATGCTCTCCTTTGTTGACCTTGATGGGGTAACAATGATAGAGGCTGGCAGAAGCACTATGACCTCGAAAGCGACAATCAAAGAGATATTAAGAAAGGGTTATAAAAGTGGATTTGGAACTTACAACCCTAGTGGAGCAGGCAAGAGAGTCATCGCGTTTCACTATTTGAAGAGCAACAATTGGTTGATTGGCGTTGATGTTCCCTTAGACGCGGCGTACTCGGAGGCTGAGAGCCTAAAAAATAATATTCTTAAGCTTTGTGTTCTTATATTCTTTGTTACTATAATCTCTACCACGATAGCCGTAAAAAAGCTTATAAAACCATACCATATTCAACAGGTCAACCTAAGAAAAGATTTAGAAATAAACAACGACAAGCTCAAGCAGCTCTATGAGCTTAACAGTGTAATGCAGCAAAAACTTTCATCTGGTGACAGATACAATCTGATCTCAAAGAATATACTTGAACTACTTAAAATCGACAGAGTGACTCTGTTCTTGCTTTCTGATGACAAAAACTACCTTGAGTCGGCCGCGACGAGAGAAGATATCACCGCGGAGAAAGTATCGTTACGCATCCCTATATCGAAAGATGGCGGCGTGATTGCAAAGGCGTTTAAGGAGAAGAATACAGTAATTTATCATACTGCGGAAAAGCCATTGACAAGGGGGCAGGTGATAGCCGAGGATTTACTTCAGGGAACAGACATTCTGGTAGGAGTTTTTACAACTCTTCCGCTGATCGTGCAGAACAAATGTATCGGAGTTGCTCTTGCTGATAATCATCTCAGCAAGAGTGCGATAACTCAAGAGACCATGGACTTTCTCGGGATTGTAATGAATCAGGCGGCTGTTGCTATCGATAATATCAACCTGTACCAAAAGCTGAAAAAATATACGCGTGACCTTGAGACAACAGATCATCTCACTCAGGTATTTAATTTTACCTATTTTAAGGAGCAGCTCGCTCAATATATGGATGCTGGCACACCATTTTCTCTTGGTGTTATATATATCAGCAACTTCAGTGTATATAATGAGCGGAATGGGCATCGAGCTGGTGATATTGCATTGAAGCGGATAGCTTCTATTCTTGAAGAGTCTATTGCTGAGAGTGACATTCTCGGAAGGTGTTATGGCGCGGAGTTTGGGGTTATCTTTAATAATAAGGATGAAATCGACTCTGTAACAGAATTAAATAAAATTACTGATAGTATTAAAAGTATTTCTCTAAAGGGGCTTGAAAACCTTACTGATAACGCTTTTTCTGTGCAGGGCGCCGTGCTGACTTACGATCCTGCGGAAGAATTGACCTGTGATGAGTTCTTCAAAAAAGTTGAAGACAGGGTTTAGGCTTACAAAAAAATATTTATCGGTGACTTTATGACCAGTTTCATGTTTTTAAAAATGTTAAGCGGGGTTGCGCTTCTCATTTTTGGTACCCGCTCAGCCGGTGAAGGCTTCCAAAGGCTGTTTGACTCAAACCTCAAGACAACAATTTCAAACCTGACAAAAAACAGACTTACAGGTGTAACTATTGGTGCGCTTATAGCGCTGCTTTTCCAAAGCAGCGCGGCGGCGGTGGTGATGATAATGAACTTCGTCAGCACCGGGATTATCAGTATGCTCGCCTCGCTTGGACTATTACTCGGAACTGATATAGGTACAACTCTCGTCATTCAGCTGATATCATTAAAAATATACCAGTACTCAATTATTATTGCCGGTGTGGGAATCACGGTAAAATATCTCGCGACCAACAAAAAAGCGAAGAACTTCGGTGAAGGTGTGCTGGGCTTCGCGTTTATATTCCTAGCGATAAGCGTTATTGTTGAAGCGTTCGAGCCGCTAAAGGGCAACAAGGTCTTGGTGGATATCCTTACCGGGCTTGAGGGCGGTGAGGCTATTATTAGTGTTTTCTTAGCGGCGATACTAACTGCTTTAGTTGGTAGTAGCACTGTTGTGATAAGCATACTTATTTCACTTGCTATTAATTCTATAATAACTTTGAACCTCGCGTTTCCGATGGTGCTTGGTGCGAACCTTGGTACTTGCGTAGTCGCCTTTATCGCTAGCATGGGTAGTGATGCCCCCGCGAAAAGAGTGATGTGGTCTCACTTTGCGTTTAAGCTTACAGGTGTAGCTTTATTTATACCCTTTATTGATGCCGCTGTTGATTTGATGCGATATGTGACCGATGACCCGGTCAGGCAAATCGCTAATTCGCATACTTTTATTAACCTTATTATTGTCGCTGTATTTCTGCCGTTTATCGGTGTTGTTGAGAAGATAATGATCAGGCTGGTACCGGAGAAAATCAGCAATGAGAGTGAGGAGATGTTTGGCGCCAAATATCTTGATGAGAAAGTATTAGGTACTCCCGCGCTTGCGTTTGGTCAGGTAGCGCGCGAGGCAATGCGTATGGTAGGGATTGTGCAGAGTATGCTCGAAGAATCGATAAAGGTGTTCGAGACAAACGATATCCAACTATTGCAGAGCATAGAGGAGAGAGACGACCGGGTTGATTTGATCGATCATGAGATAAAGCTGTATATTACTAAGCTGATCCAGAGCAGCCTTACCAGAAAGGAGTCAAGGCGCGAGCTCGAATTGATTTCATTTACTGCTGAAATGGAGCATATTGGTGATATAATAGATAAAAACATATTAGAACTTGCTAAAAAGAAGATAAAACATGGATTAGTTTTTTCGAGGGAAGGTTTTACAGAGATAAAGACATTCCACAAAGTAGTCAGTGAAAATTTCACATTAGCCATTTCTGCTTTTACAGAGCGTGATGGCGAACTTGCCAGAAGGGCAATCCGGCAAAAAAGCAGAATAAAAGAGCTAGAGCGGACACTACGTGAAAACCATATTAACCGCTTGCACCAAGGGCTGAAGGAATCATTTTTAACCAGCTCTATCCATCTTGATCTGATTAGCTATTTAGAGAGGATAAACTATCATATCTCGAACATCGCGTATCCAATAATCGAAAGTAAAACAGAAAAGGATGATGAATAATTATCAGGTCTTATAATGACCGATAGCTTCCTTCGCGTTTTTTATCTCGCTTGATATAGCCTCATTTATCGCCTTCAGCTTATTAAAATCAATATCGCCTTTGGTAATTTCCTTCTTACTTTCTTCTATAAGCCCCTTGAGGTTTAACGATTTTTTCTTGACTGTCGATATTTGAGTGATAAGTTTCTCTACAAACTGATTGAGCAATGTTGCTAAGCCCTTTATCTGGTCTTTGGTGCGCAGGTGTACTTTATAAAACTTGCCCCTTTTGAAGTCTCGCAACGACACCTCTAGCCTATAGATCGGACCGGCAATCTTGTGCGAAACGAAGACCGATATTATCGCGATGCCGATCGAGAGTAAAAGCGTGAAAATCGTTACCGCGAACCATAACGATGGAAACAGAAAGTCATCTACGCTTTTTATGGTGCTTCTGGCACTTGCGTATGTACTGGACGCGTCGATCTGGTAGCTGACAAAATTCTTCAGAATAATCTCATATATGACAGCGCTGACGACAAGGACAACGCATATTTTGATAATGAAACTCAATTTATATTGAAAGTCGATCATTCGTTCTTGTTTACTCACATTGCTCTCCTTAAGGGCATGTCGCCCAATCCATCTCATGTCTACGGTGTAATACTCACTAATAATCCTTATGGCATCCACTATAAAGAGTGTAATAACCTTTTTTAGGATCTTGAATCCTTACATAATTAGTTTTGTAAAGCTTCCTTCCCTTGACCTTCTTATAATAATCTTGCTTTAAGTATGACTTGGTAGGTGAAAGCCAGTCAATGTGCGGGTTATGACATGAGCCGCAGGAAATTACCTCTTCGTATTTTTCGGTATCCCAGTTTAATGGGATCTCCGCGGGCACTTTCATATTCGGGTAAGTGTCATAAGGTGATATATCGACAACGTGTGACATCCCGAGCTCATCATCTGTATGACAACTGTCGTTAACGCACATGCTTGTAATATTTTTGCTGAACTCGTGAGGCGAAATATACTCCTTCGGCTTGAATCCGCTAGATTTATATGTCTGGTTAATATATGTACTCAGCTTTTTAGAGCGTTTTTTGCGACGTCCGAAAAACCAACCGCCCCCGCCTTCACTTTTTTCATCGTCATCGTCGTACTCATACCCTTCATCGTCGAGTACGCTGTCATCAGAGTCCTCAACCATTTCGTCAAGTTCTTTAGGGGCTATCGCGGCAGTTGATTTCCCTTCTATCTCCTTATACAGATCCTCGTCATATAAGTGACAAAAAATACAGTTATCCGGAGAGTTGAAAATCTTCTTATGAACAGTGCCATAATCTTTGCTCTCAGTGTTTATTTTGCACTCTGATGATGCTAAAGTCAAACACATTATCGTCAATGCAATCATAAGAGAATAGTAACGTATCTTCATGCAGTACCCTTCTTACACATTAAAATTACTAATGTGATGATCAAGTTTATTATAGTAATATTCCAACTCTTCTAGTGATGAACGCACCCCGTCAGTGTCTTGTTTGTCAGCGCAATCCTCAAGCTTACTCAGCACAGACTCAAGTTTTGACAGGCATTCATTCGCGCCCCCTACATTAGACCTCAAAAACGCCTTCATTTGTTTGTAGTCTGATGAAAGCGTATTTAGCTCTTTCAACTTAGGTGATCTGAACTCCTGAGTGAAGTCGTCATTATTAAGTTGATTGAGATCTTTTTGAATAACGTTGAGTCCTCTTGAAAATCTCATTGTGATATAAAGAATTATGAGAATGAATAGAGTTATCAGTGTGATGATGGGCCACTTTGAGGTATCCCATACTACTGGAGAGATGATCTCCTCCCATGTATTTGTAATATTCTTCAAGTGAGGGTTGTAAATATATTGATTTAAGGAATATTTTATCTCATCATATATAAAATACCCGAAAAGCAAATTCACTATTATTACAAATACGATAAAATATAGAGAGAACTTAAGCTGCATCCATTTTTTAACAAAGTAATCTCTTCTTTGGTATTTTGCCGCGTTATTATTCATTTTG
>JAJRXV010000015.1 GCA_024276115.1 Deltaproteobacteria bacterium | reverse complement strand
TGTGATCCGGCTTTAGGCCGCCCGTCAGCCAGATGAACGAAATATTGTGATACGTCGCCCGCTCAAGTTTTCGCGATGAACGAATCCCGTACGAATAGCCGTACAACAACAGTTTAAACTTTTACGCATTAATATATATATCGCACACTTACAAGCTTTATTGTGTTAAGAAAACGGTTTTTTTTAACCTTTTCCCCGGTGCTGGCGATAAAATAATCAGGGCAGGGCAAAGAGTAATAATCTTTGCGAGGGGGGATACGACACAGTCTGATAGCGCGCCCCACAGGTTCTTTGACCTAAGGTCAGATTAAGCGGAGCGAATCGGCCAAAAGCGCGAACGTCGGATTCGTTGCAAGCTTCTTAATCTACCGGGCAGTTACCTATCCGTATAAGTTCGAACAAGCTTTTCAAGCGAACTTTTCCTTGCCATGCTTAACTATTTAGTGTATATTATGCCCCCTTGCAGGTCAAGTAGTTGGTAGTGATTTCTTAGTTCTTAGTTTATCCACCAATTTCAACAAGTTGTAGCAATATGACCGTTTTTAACTAATTAATACAGTGTGAATATATAAGTAATTTTGACAGAGTCAGGGTGTGCTGAAGCTCTTCAGGCTCTGGTTTATGTTCACATACCGATATCTGACAACAATGAAAGTGGTAAAAAAGGAGAATAAAATTAGTATGTTAAGAAAAATTGACTTCAACCAGTCAAAAACAGAAGTATTATCCGGGGTGACAGTAGCGCTGGCGCTGATCCCAGAGGCAGTCGCGTTCGCGCTTGTCGCGAATATAAACCCAATGGTCGGTCTTTACGCCGCGTTCTTCATCGGTCTCATTACAGCGATATTTGGTGGCAGACCCGGCATGATATCCGGCGCGACCGGTGCGCTGGCGGTAGTTATCGTGAGCCTCGTCGCTCAACACGGCGTTGAATATCTTTTCGCGACGGTAGTACTGATGGGTGTAATCCAGATCGTAATCGGGCTCCTGAGGATGGGGAAGTTTATACGAATAGTACCACACCCGGTAATGCTTGGGTTCGTAAACGGTCTCGCGATCGTAATATTTTTAGCGCAAATAGGGCAGTTCAAAGTACTTGACGCCGCTGGCAACCTCGGTTGGTTGCAGGGTTCGGCGCTGTACACTATGCTTGGTCTGGTCGCCGTGACAATGGTCATAATAAAATTTTTGCCAAAGCTCACCAAGGCGGTACCATCCCCACTTGTCGCGATACTCACAGTTTTTGGGGTCACTCATTTTTTTGGTGTTCAGACACGAAGCGTCGGAGATTTAGCTAGCATTTTAGGTAGCTTACCTACGTTTCACATCCCGGCGGTCTCAATGTCGCTCGATACACTAAAAATAATTTTCCCTTACGCGCTGGTGATGGCTGGGGTCGGCTTGATAGAAAGTCTGCTTACGCTTACCCTGATTGGAGAGATCACAGAGACCCGCGGCAGAAACAACAAGGAGTGTGTCGCTCAGGGCGCCGCGAATATCGTTACCGGATTTTTCGGTGGTATGGGTGGTTGCGCGATGATCGGTCAAAGTATGATCAATATCAGCTCTGGCGCGCGGCATCGTCTTTCGGGCATTGTTGCCGCGATATGTCTCCTTATCTTTGTAGTGTTCGCTGGCCCGGTCATCGAGCAGATCCCGCTAGCCGCGCTGGTAGGAGTGATGTTCATGGTGGTCATAGAAACATTCGCGTGGTCGAGCATAAGGGTGATGAACAAAATACCGCGTGCTGACGCGTTTGTTATTGTGCTGGTATCTGGTGTCACAGTCTACGCTGATCTCGCGATAGCGGTACTAATCGGTATTATAGTATCTGCTCTCGTTTACGCATGGGAGAGCGCGAAACATATAACCGCCACGACCGATCGAAACGAGGATAACAGCGAAAAAACATATCATCTTTACGGTCCGGTTTTCTTTGGCTCTATCGCCAGCTTCCGCGACTTGTTCCACCCAAAGACCGACCCGGACATTGTGGTAGTCGCTTTTGAGCACAGCCGCGTGTGGGACCACTCAGCATTAGAAGCGTTGGAAAAACTCGCGATGCGTTATGCCGCCGCCGGTAAGACGATCAAATATAAGAGGCTTAGCGCCAACTGCGCCAACCTCCTTGAACGCTCGGGTTGTACCGTTGAGCGTGACTGCGAAAAAGATCCGCGCTATGAGGTTGTGATGGATTTCAGTCATCTTTCAGAAGTTGAGCTCAAGCTTGCTTCTTCGCATTAGACTAATACCAAGTTGCGTTCAGACGAGTAACAAGGCGGCAAGGAGGAGGCGACTGAGGCGTACATGGTTAGTACGTTGAAGGAGCTGACGACGAAGCCAACGCAGTTACTCTTTTGAACGCAAATTGGTATAAGAAACGATAAAGTTATCGGTGGGGTGTCACGAAAGAGTGGTAGTTTTTTTATCTTTCCAGCTCCACCACTTTAACTTCTCTTGATCGCGCCCACCCTCGGCAAAGTACACCGCGCACCTGAACACATAAAGCAGGCACCTGTCCTGCACCACACCGGCGTGTATATTAGAAAGCTCAAAGATATCTTCTGGATCTTTACCTATCAGGTCGTTTACGGTATTGATTCCTAAGTCGCGCAGCTTTCTGGATATTGATTTTCCTACCCCTGGTATGGTTGTAAGCGATTCACTTTGTATCTCAGGGGTTATTTTTGATGGTTTCGTCATCTAAAAAGTCTATCAGGATAATCAACAAAGTCAATTATATTCTGAAATCACAAAGCTATAATTGTCTCTGTATAACTGTCTAAGAGGCGTCTAAAACCTGCCTTATTTTATTTGCAAACTCTTTCGGGGCGATAGGTTTTTTCATGTATGGCAAGTTGTAATTCTGCAAAGTCCTTAATACCTCAGGGTTCGCGACAAACCCTGAGACAAAAACTGCCTTTATACCAGGTCTTGCCTTTATGATCTTTTTATGAAGTTCAAAGCCGTCTAAGCCAGGTAGTATCACATCAGATACGAGCAACCCTATCTCTCCGTCATACGTGTCGCTCACCTTTAATGCTTTTTCCGCGGTATCGGCTTCAATTATACTGTACCCCTTAGCTTTTAGTGTCGCCGCGAACAGTAACATAACGTCGGGGTCATCCTCCACCAAAAGTATCGTCTCACTGCCGCTGGAAAGTTTGCAAGCTTCCTCCCTCGTTGTCGTTACGCCCTCCTCTGTAACGGGGAAACAGACTCTGAACTCAGTCCCGGTATTTATTTTGCTTTCTACATAAATAGCGCCGTTGTGTTGTTCTACAATTCCAAATACTGTTGACAGACCGAGACCTGTACCCTTACCTTCGCCCTTTGTGGTAAAGAAAGGATCGAAGATATTCTCCATAATACCACTGTCCATACCATGACCGGTATCCTTTACCGATATTTCTACATATTTACCTTCTGACAAGCCCGGGTATCTTGTTATTGACTCTTTATCAAGTTTAATATCTTTGCATTTAATATTTATTTTACCACCTACTGGCATAGCGTCACGCGCGTTCACAATAAGGTTCATCAACACTTGCTCTATTTGAGTTTCATCCGCCATGATCTTGTCAATTGAGTGTCCCAAATCCGCTTCTATCGTCACATCCGCCCCCACCATTCTGATGCACATATCCAGCACATTTTCAATGGCGACAGTCGGATCGATGACCTTAATATCAAGCACCTGTTTACGGCTGAAAATAAGTAGTTGGTTGATAAGCTTCGCCGCTCGTTCACCACTTTTACAGATTCTGTCTATCATATCTTTTTTTGGGTCATCATCCGCCATTCCATCACGCACCAGTGTGCTAAACCCAATAGTCGTCTGCAAGAGGTTATTAAAATCATGAGCTATGCCTCCGGTCAGCCTGCCGACTGATTCAAGCTTTTGAGATTGTAACAACTGTTCCCACAGCTTCTTTTTCTCTTCTTCAGCTTTCTTAAGCTCTGTTACGTCCTCACCTGTACAGATAGCGCCGGTGAGAGAGCCGGTATCGTCTAACACAGGAACGCTATTCCACTTCACTATTCTTACCTCACCACTCTTGAGCTTAACCTCATTTTCAAAGTTTTCTTCAGTTTTATCGTCACTATAAATAATATTACAAAACGCGCACTCCTCACCATCTTTACACGCTTCGGGCAAAATTTTACCAAACCAGTTCTCACCAATCAGCTGCTCTCTATCATAGCCGAGAAAATCACACCCTGACTGGTTGATGAAATCTATCGAGCCATTAGAGTTTATAGCGACGATCATAACGCCTATACGATTCATATAATCTTTTCGTCTTTCATTCTCGGTTTGTTTCCGCACCGATATATCATGAACCAACGCCATGAGTGCTGGAGTACCGTTGTATTCCACCACCCGATTTCTGACTTCGACCGGTATTTTTTTACCATCCTTTCTTATGTGAACACGCTCAACGACAACCAACCCTTCCTCCTTGACTCTGGCAAATACATTTTCAAAAACGTCCATCATCGGTTGTCGCTCAAGGTCTTCTGGAGTCATAGACAACAGTTCTTCTTTTGTGTAGCCCAAAGTACTGCTGGCTACATCATTCACTTCAATGAAGTTGCCATCAGAGTTGACGATATATATCGCGTCGGTAGAGTTGTCAAACAGAGTCATATATTTTTTTTCACTCGCTTTTAGCTCTTCTTCTGCTCTCTTTAGCTCGGTAATATCCTGAACTGTACCGGTCATGTTTATGGCGTTACCGGCTTCGTCATAGCTTACAGCGCCTCTGGCGGAAAGTATTTTTTCATCATTGTTAGGCAGTATTATTCTATAGTTTATTTTATACAACTTTTTCTCAGTTAGTGTCGCGTTGATACTATCCTGCACAAAGCCTCTATCGTCAGGGTGGATTTTACCTATAAAAAAATCGAGATTTGCGGGGAACTCCCGCGGTTTAAACCCAAAGATACGATATACTTCGTCAGACCATGTAATATTACCTGTAGCTATATCCCAAGACCAGCTACCTAAGTGGGCAATCCTTTGAGCCTCCCTAAGGTCGACCTCACTTGATGTAAGCTCCTGATTCATAGAGTTCAGCTCCTCATTTGCCGCTACCAGTTCTTCATTGATATATTGAAGCTCCTTTTCTACGATTTGTCGCTCCTGTATTTCTCGTTCCAGATGAGAGGCGTGAATAATTATTTTACCGGTAAGGGGGCGAAGCAACAGTACCATCCCAAAAATTCCGAGCGCGACAAATACGAGTACTGTTGTCGACAGGAAGAGTATTTCCCGCTTCATGGGCGCGTAAAGTTCAGCCTTTTCTATCCTTACAAGAATAGTCCATGGCGGATATTTTATAAAACTGTAGGCGATAACGTCATCCCCCTCTTTCAGATCTAAAATAGTTATTTCATCTCTAGAAGGCTTTGCGCGCGCACCTATATTATCTTTTAAGATTGTTTTTTCTTGTTCAACATGTTCAATGGTTTTACCCAGTTCTCTTAAATCGAAAAAAAAGTTCAGCTTACCCTGACTATCTTTTGTAAATAAAATCGTTTCACCCGTTAGGCCAACCCCTGTCGAATCCCGCACAATTTTTTCTAAATTAGTTAGCTTAAATAACGATATATCTGTTCCCTGCCGCTCTTTTTTTCTATTGAATATCGGAGCCGCGATTACTAAATGTATCTTACCGTTAATCTTTACAGGGTTATAGATGATTAAATCATTAACATTACTATCTCTTGAAAGCAGGTACTGCTCCGGTATCGGTAGACCAACTTCAAAGACCATCTTGTTGTTCAGGTCAAAACGCGCGACTCCAACTACAAAAGCTGACGAGTTCATCGCGTCGAGCATCTTTGGTTTAGTATCGCTTACGAGAGTTTTCAGATCGATTTCGTTATTATTATATTTTTCAAGCATCTCCCGCATTCTAGAGCGGCTTGTGATTTGCAAAGCTGTTTCCTTATGCTTTGTTATTACTTCTATTATCGCGAATTTTTTGTTTTTTAATACATTACCAAGGTTTTTGTTCGAACTACTCTTCATGTTTTTATATAAAGAATAAATCAAGATGGAGGAAATAACTGTACTGATAAAAAGAATGCTCAGCACTAAAAATAAAACAATAGAATTCTTTAGTTTTTTTGTTGTACTCTTTTCGTTCAATTTCATACACTCTTTTTATTTTGAAAGACTTTTAGCTATAAATACCGACCGCGACGTTACGCCTGACAGCATAGTAGAAGGCTCTTTATTATAAATAGCTTAACAGATAATCCGATCTTGTAAAGGAGAAAATAACATAAAGACCTATACTGAAATAATAGAGCCGTTAGGACATGAAGCAAAAGAGCAAAATGATGAATTCCAAAAATCATACGCTCAAATGGTTAACTTGTTTACAAAAGAATTTGCCAACGATTTTTGTCTCGCTAATGGTGATATTGATTGGCATAAACTTGTTGCTTTTAATTCAGGTATGGAATGATTAATTCAGACCATACTTCTACGATTTAAACCTCATTATATTAAGTTTTTTCAGTAATGGCTTCATTGTCAGGCTTTGCACTATGAGCGAGAACATAACGATACCGAACGATATTATGATGAACTCTTCACGGTGCAAGAGGTCTTTCGGAAGCCCCATAACCAGCGCCAGCGGTATTGAACCTTTAAGACCGCCCCAGAAAAATATATGCCCCCAGCTCTTCGGCACTCCCTCAACTTTTTCTACGCCTGGTGCCTCTGCTACTGGCTTCTTCTCAAGCTTATGGATCAGCATATTAAGCGGATATACGCTTGCCCCACGCGCGATGAAAACGACGACGATAGTTATTAGCGTCGGTGTGAGCAGTTCTCTCAGCGTTTCCAGATTATACGCCTGCAACTGTTGCAGCTCTAAGCCGATCATCAGGAACAAGAACGAGTTGATGATAAAGTCGACCGACTCCCAGAAGATGTCGATAGTTTCGACAGTTTTCTTTGACATCGAGAACTCCTTGCCATAATTACCGATAAGCAGTCCGGCGGTGACTACCGCGATCACTCCTGACATGTGGAAGATCTCAGCCACGATGTTAACACCAAAAGCGAGGACGATAGTGATAGTCACTTCGAGCAGCGGGTCGGTGAGGGTGACGAGCACTCTGTAGGTGATGTACCCGAGCGCGAAGCCTATCGCCGCGCCCCCGACAGCTACTTTCAGAAACTTGAGGATCGCGGAGGTGACAGTGATATCAGTCGCCTCACCGGTGATGATGGCGAGGATTATTCCGAATATCACGACACCGGTACCGTCATTGAAGAGGCTCTCCCCCTCGACGATAACGCGCAACCGTGACGGCGCACCGACATCCTTAAAGATTGCCAGCACAGATATCGGGTCAGTCGGTGAGATTAGCGCACCAAAGAGTAGTCCGTAGATCAGTTCTATGTCAAGCAACATGTGCATCAGATACCCGACAACGAAGGTCGAAATAAGGACGCCCGGGAGGCTGAAAGCGAGTATACGCGTTATGTTTTTTTTAAGCTCATGGAAGTCCAGGTTAAGCCCGCCGAGAAAAAGCAGCGGCGGCAGGATGATATAAAACACAAGGTGGTGCGAAAGGTGTGCCTGCGCCGGCAGGTTAAAGAAGCTTACCACCAGCCCGACCAGCACAAGAGCGGTTGTGTACGGCAACTTGATCCGTTTTACGGCAATCGCTACGATACACGCGATCGCCAGCAGGATTATACTCGTCTCGAGGTTTGTTTCAAACGCGCTTACTTCCATACACACTCCTGTTAATCAATTTTTTGTGAGATGATAGCGTATAATTGTATTTATTTCAATGTTATTTTTGTTCTGAAGTTTACCCATTTTGGTTTTACCTTACAACTCATCTTCCAGCAAAAAGAAGCTTTAATTCTGCTGTAAGTATATAATATTATACATTAACCGGCGTTTTTGTCGCGTTTTTAACGCCAATATGTAGGCATGTAAATATAAAATAGTTATTGACATCTTGCTTTATTAT
>JAJRXV010000255.1 GCA_024276115.1 Deltaproteobacteria bacterium | reverse complement strand
GGTTGTCATACGCCCTGTCCCGGTTGTCCCCCATCACAAGCAGCGAACCTTTCGGCACTATCACAGTACCAAAATTATCCCTCGGTGAGCCTCTTATCTCATCATCTGCAAATTGAACATACGATTCACCTAGCGGTTGCCCATCTATATACACCTTTTTATCCCGGATCTCGACTTTTTCGCCACCGAAAGCGATAACTCTCTTGACAAAGTCTAGTTCCGGATTTTCAGGGTACTCAAACAGTATAATATCCCCGCGCTTAAAACCCGTTTTCTTATTCAGGTTAACCAGCACACGATCACCTGTTTTTATGGTTGGCTCCATCGCTCCTGAAGCTACCCTGTATTGTTTCAACGATTCACGATTTCCGCCCGCGGCAGACACCGCCACGATGGTCGAGGCTATCACGATAAGTTTTTTTATGAAGACCAAAGAGGCGTACATATAGTTCCCTAATCAGAAACATCGAGTACTGCCAAAAACGCTTCTTGAGGCAACTCAACACTACCGAACTTCTTCATCCGCTTCTTACCCGCTTTCTGTTTCTCGAGCAGTTTCCGTTTCCGGGTAATATCACCGCCGTAGCACTTCGCGGTAACGTTCTTCCTGAGCGCCTTCACTGTCTCTCTCGCGATGACCTTACTTCCGATCGCCGCCTGTATCGCCACCTCATACATCTGGCGTGAGATAACTTTCTTCATCTTTTGCGCTAGGTCACGCCCTTTGTTATAGGCGGTACTCCTGTGCACAATAAGAGAGAGAGCGTCCACCGCTTCACCATTTATCCTTATGTCGAGCTTCTCAAGCTTTGAGTCCCGAAACTCGAGGTACTCATAATCGAGGGAGGCGTACCCCTTTGATACCGACTTCAGGCGGTCATAAAAGTCCAGCACCACCTCGTTCAGCGGTAGTTCATACTCTACGATCACCCGCGTGGGGGTCACATATTTTATCTCACGCTGAATACCGCGGCGACCTTCGCAAAGCGCCAGGATATTACCGATAAACTCGTTCGGGGTGTGGATCGTCGCCAGGATGAACGGCTCGGCTACCTTGTCAAGCTCCTTCGGCTCAGGGAAGTTCGCGGGGTTTTCAACACGAATCACGCTTCCGTCAGTCTTGGTTATTTTATACGCCACAGTCGGCGCAGTCGCGATAAGCTCAAGGTTATACTCCCGCTCGAGCCGCTCCTGGATTATCTCCATGTGAAGCATACCCAAAAAACCGCACCGGAAACCAAAGCCGAGCGCGACCGATACTTCAGCCTCATAACTGAACGACGAATCATTCAGGCGCAACTTCTCCAGCGCGTCCTTGAGGTTCTCATAATCCGCTGAGTCGGTCGGGTAGAGCCCGTTGAACACCATCGGTTTCGCTTTTTTAAACCCCGGGAATGGGGCATCTGTGGGGTTCGCGTCGTCTGTTATCGTATCACCGACACGTGTCAGCGTTATCTCTCTTATTCCACCGACCAGGTAGCCTACCTCACCGGCGCGCAGCTCTTTCACCTTTTGCATGTCCGGTGATATCACACCGACTTCTAGCACCTCGAACACTCTGTCGTTCGACATCAGGCGCATCTTCACGCCCTTCTTTATTGCTCCTTCAAAAACCCGTATCATCACTATCGAGCCAACATACTGATCGAACCAGCTATCGAATATCAATGCTTTCAGGGGGTTGTTCGGTTCACCTTCTGGCGCCGGAACAGTTTTTATTATCTCCTCGAGGATCTCAGTCGTGCCGCGACCATCCTTCGCGCTCGCGAGAATCGCGTTTTCGGTATCTAGTCCGATAACATCCTCGATCTCCTCCTTCACCCTCTCAGGGTCGGCGGACGGCAGGTCGATCTTGTTCAGAACCGGTACGATCTCGAGGTTGCTGTCGAGCGCAAGATAAACATTCGCCAGCGTCTGCGCCTCAACCCCTTGCGACGCGTCAACAACAAGTATCGCGCCCTCGCATGAGTGGAGGCTCCGGGAGACTTCGTAGGTAAAATCGACGTGTCCTGGAGTATCGATCAGGTTCAGCGTATACTCATGGCCATCTAGCGCCTTGTATTTCAGCTTTACTGCCTGCGCTTTTATTGTTATGCCGCGCTCACGCTCAATGTCCATCTTGTCGAGAAACTGGTCGGAGCTCTCACGCTGTGTGACAGTACCGGTCTTTTCTAGCATCCTGTCCGCGAGCGTTGACTTACCGTGGTCGATGTGCGCTATTATCGAAAAATTCCGAATATAATCAATGTATTTTTTATCAATCATTTTTTGTTTATCACCCTTTTTGTCCCGTAAAAAAGACTCTCTCATTATGCAATATCAAGCGCACATTATTACACTGTTATTAGGAGTATGTCAAATTAAATGAATGAAAATGAATTAAGAATTATGAGTTATGGATTATGAATCAGAAAATGGCGGAGAGGGAGGGATTTGAACCCTCGAAAGCTATTAACTTTACGCGATTTCCAATCGCGCTCCTTCGGCCGCTCGGACACCTCTCCGTAAAAGTGATGTGGTATTATCTTTATTTCGGTGTGGGTTGTCAACAAAAAAATGGTAGAGGGCAGAAAAACGCTACACAATGATTTTACGCGACCGCCTCTTGTTCGAAGATTATGAGACTGTTGCCAAATAGACAGTTCCCCCTGTTTTCGAAAAAGTCGTCGCTGTAAGTAGCCGTAAAAAGGGGGGGGGCGACCAACGGGAGTTTAGGGGGAATCCCCCCTAAATTGTATTGGGCAACATGCCCATTATAGGTGCTTTTTTTATGCTTGACCGCTCATTAAATCAAAAAAAAATGATGGGATAGTAGCAAGAAACGTTTTCGCCCGCGTTTTTTGCGGAGAGGGATTGCGGAGGGTATTGCGGGTATTTCTTCAGATTATTGTCGCATCTAATTTCAATAAACCAGAGGTCGGCATACATTTTAGCTTGCTTTTTTGCGTATTTTGTGCGCAATATGGACTTTAAATGGAACCATGTTGTGCTTTTGCTATGATTAAGTGCTTTTCGGAGGATAAAAAATGCTTATTAGATTCGGGACATCTAATTTTAGATCGTTCAAAGAATATCAGGAAATATCGTTAGTTGCCTCATCTTTAGATGAGGATAAAGGCTATTTACTAAATGTTAATAGTGATAAATTTAAGCACAAGCTTTTACCGGTTATCGGCTTGTACGGAGCTAACGCGTCGGGAAAGTCTAATTTTTTAAAGGCGTTAGGATTTATGATTAATGTTATTTTGTACTCCCATACCAAAGGTGATGTGGCTGGCGGTGTACCTAGTCAGCCGTTTTTATTAGACCCTTCTTATAAAGAGCAATCATCGACTTTTGATTGCGACGTTATCATTGATGATATTCGTTATCATTATGGCTTTTCATTAAACAAAAAAGAAATAATCGAAGAGTGGTTATATGATTACCCAAATGGTAAAAAAAGAATTTTGTTTCATCGAAATATAAATGAAAGCCAAGTGTATTACTTTGGCGATAATATAAAAGGAAACAAACAACGGATAAAAGAGCTTACGAGAGATAACAGCCTATTCATTTCCGTAGCGGCGCGAGAGAACCATGCTCAGATTTTACCTATTTATAAATATTTTAATGATAATTTGATTTTTGCGCAACCTGAGGATAAGGATAAATTTAGATCAGATGATACTATTAACTACTTTGAGCAAGATTCACTAAAAGAAAAGATTAAAGACTTTCTCAAGTTCGCTGATACTGGAGTTAATGATTTTAAGGTAAAAACAATGAAAATAACTGAAGAAAGTAGGCAACAAACAATAGCTTTCGCAAAAGCTTT
>JAJRXV010000254.1 GCA_024276115.1 Deltaproteobacteria bacterium | reverse complement strand
GAAAACATATCCAAGTCTAGAAGGTCAAATGTAAATATGCAACGTTATGTGCTGTTATTCCCGCGCTCCTCCTGATCATCAGGCGCTTTCAAGTCCTGTACGCTCATAATAATCGGCAGCACATAACTTCCACAAAAGAGAAGTATAGGTCGCTTAGTAAAAAGAATCAATAAAAGTACAAGAGCAAAAATAAAAATATATAAAGCAGGCGAGTTGTTATCTTTAAGTTTTTCTAACCATGAAAAACAACGTTTGTACTGGAACGATGGCTGGAAAGAGCTTGATGTAAAACCATGCGTATACATTCCAGTTAAAGAAATGTTAGCTAACGCTCCGGGATTTCTTTCATTATATAAAAGTCGCTATATTCATTTTGAAGAAATTTATGCGGATATTCTTATAAAAGCATTCGAACCAAGACTCAGAGGTCCTATTGCTAAAGATAGAAAAAAACTATTAGAAAAAATAGAAAAAATAATAACAGGTGAAGTTAACTTTGAAGGTGAGGAGTTTTACCTAAAAGCTCAAGAAGGCAATATTGAATTTACTTTATTGGCGGAAGGCATGAGGAAGCTCGGTCTGTTATGGCTATTAATTCAAAATGGAACACTACTAAGAGGAGCCAAGTTATTTTGGGATGAGCCAGAAGCGAACCTTAACCCATCAATGCTTGACATGGTTGTAGAAATATTATTAGAGCTTCAACGTAATGGAGTGCAAATATTCATAGCCACCCATAACTATGTTCTCCTAAAAGAGTTTGATCTTCAAAAAGGGAAAAAAGACAACTTGAAATTCTTTCACTTGGAAAAGGATGCTAAAACAGCTGAAATGACATGCCATAGTGGAGGAAACTACACAGGTATAGTGCCGAACAAGATTTCAGAAGCGTATACTGATATCTATAATAAGGAAGTAAAAAGAAGTTTGGGCGGTACTTCTAAATGATAATGAAAGAGCGCGAGTTTAATGAGGGCGATCTCATTATTGATTTTTCAAGAGCAATAAGTGCAAAGAAATTTGATAAGAAGGAGCACGGATTGTCTCATTGCATGAAGGCAGTAGATTTTGTTGTAGAGCTCTCTGATTGCATATATTTTATCGAATTAAAGGATCCTCAGCACCCATCAGCAACTAAATCAGAAAGAGACAAGTTTATTAAGAACTTAAATAGCGATACATTTTTGAATAAACTGAAGTATAAATGCAGAGATAGTTTCTTATATGAGCTATCTATAGGAAATGTTAAAGGGAAAGACGTTTACTACTATGTGCTTATTGCTTTAGATACTTTAGACGCTTCAATATTAAGTAATTTAAAGGATCAATTAGGAATGCAAATCCCTATTAACGGACCTCCAAACAACCCTTGGCAAAACAAATTTATTCAGGGATGTATGATTTTCAACCTGAGCGCTTGGCAAGAATAGATGACAAAATTCCCCATATTACGAATCAGCCAGCAGTAAAACTCATAGCGACTTAAAAATTCAGCCCCAGTTTCAGCGTATACATATTGATATCGGCGAAATCCGCCTGGAAAGTAAGGTTTACGATAGTCATCGAGACTCTTACTCCGGCGTAGACGTTCGTGTTGGTCTCCTCTTCGCTACCTAGCTTGCTACCATCGACTTCACCGGTAGAGGTAAGGTGGCTTGCGCCGAGGTAAGGTGTGATGAAAACGAACTCCTTGCTTATCTGCGCGTCAACGCCATAAGTGGTGAGGCTCAGATCCTCCACCGAAGTCACTGTGCTGTAAGTGCCGCGGATACCGATCGCCGGGCTGGCGAGACCGTCTTCTATGATCCCTTTTCTGACTTCGACACCGATCACTTTTATATTGCTGTCGAACAGTTCACTGTATTCGACGCCGATATCGATCGAATACGGCAACCCCTTCTGCACGTGCAGGCGCGTAAAGACGAGGCTGTCATCACTGAACATGCCGCTTGAGTCTTCTGGTTTGAATACGCTCAGCTCAAGCCCAACGTCAATACCGAGCCCAAAGGGACCGACAAAACCGAGCGCGTCAGCCGGGACCATAGACGGTATCGCTATGGCGTAACCGATTTCTTTTGTTATACTTTTTAGCTCAGCAGCAGTTGTTATGTCACTGGCCTTAATGTCATTTCCCGCGGCGTAAGCGGCAGTAGAAACGAATAATATCATAAATATTGTGAATGCTATTTTTTTCATGATGGCTCCTCTCTTAATGAAATTTTTTACCTGAAAACTGTCATCTTCGCACTGCAACCTCCCCAAGTACGTTCCCCCGTCATCCCCAAGTGTTTCTATTGGGGTTCCAGACTCCAAACATCCCATTAAACGGTTCAGTTTGGTGAGGCGTCAAGCTTTTCAATTATCCCCGCGGCGAGTAGCGGTACCATTATTTCGTGATGGCCGGTGAGGGTATAGCCCTTCCCGCCACCCTGCGTCGGTCGGCGTACGACGTTTGTCACCGGTCGGTAATGCTGCAAAAAGTCCATATTGACCGCGGTGAATTTGTCAAGCGTATGCCCGAGGTTTGTGACTAGGCTCACAGCCTTCAAGAATACTTCGGGCAGTATAACCGCGCTACCGATATTAAAATATACTCCGCCAGTAAGGTTTGCCACCACCGACGAGAAGATCTGAAAATCCCGGTACGACGCGCTTGCGAAGGCTTCCACCGGAAAGTCCGGGTGCATGTGGATAATATCGGTGCCGATTGCGATGTGAACGGTAAGGGGGATGTCGAGCGCGGCGGCGTTTGCAACCAGACTCAGCGATTTGTGCGGCATATCACTGTTTAGTATAGCGTTGCCGACGAGCCGCCCGAGCCCTGTGTGGGTGTCAACATCGGTGAGGGCCTCGTTAAGAAAGTCAGAAGTCTCTTTCGCCATCCCGAAGTTGCCCTCTTTGAGTACCGCGGCGACGTCTTCAGATGTCTTGCCGGTCATCGCGAGCTCAGAGTCGTGGATTATTCCGGCGCCGTTGAGGGCTATGGCGTCCACCACCCCGCGCTTCATCAGGTCGATTATCACCGGGTTGAGCCCGACTTTTATTGTGTGCGCGCCCATTGCGAAGATGACTATTTTACCAGCCTCTTTCGCGCGGGCTACCGCGTTTATTACGTTGTTGATGTTTTGTGCCGCGAGTGTTTTCGGGAGCGTCGCGAGGAAATTCTCAAACGAGCCGCCCTTTTTGTGCGGTGTGGCGAAATCATCGACGCTCACCTTACTTTTTCTGTCTTTGATCGAATAGGTGGTGATGTTTTTATAGTCTATATCATCGAATTTCATAGTTTATTCGCTTTGCTCAGAGTTTTTATCATGGGTCCCCGATTAAAACCTCGGGAATGACACTGTGGCAACCCTGGAATGATGCTGTGACGGTGCGATAATGAGATTCTGGTTCAGTTTTTTTATGAAAACCGAAATCTGATTATTTTTTATCTTTTTTTAGGGCGTACTTGGAGGTCAGATACCCACCGTTGATGTTTTTCACCTTCTTAAAGCCGTGCTGCTTGAGCATTCTGTAGGCTATATAGCTTCTTAGACCGGCACGACAAAGGAGCGCTATCTTTTTACCTTTATGTTGCACCGGGATGTTTTCGCGCAGGTTATCAACAGTAATCAGCTCACTCTCTTCAAAAACCACATCACTTTCATGTTCAGATGCTGTTCTGACATCGATCACGTGGTAGTCATCATTTATTACCTCATCAGCCATGATAGTTTCATCGAGACCATTGAGCCTGTTCTGGGCGATCATACCTGCCATCAGCGCCGGAGACTTGACTGTGCTGAATGGTGGCGCGTACGCGAGATCCATATTGACAAGGTCGTCAACGTTCCCACCGAGCCCTATTACGGTAGCGAAGATATCTATTGCTTTATCCACCCTCTCGTTTCCGATTACCTGAGCCCCGAGCAGGCGTCCGGTTTTATTCTCTACGATGAGTTTTATATGCTGCATCGTTGCCCCTGGATAATACATCGCATGGTCAGGTGAGTGAGAAAATGAGACAAAGTAGTCCATATTAGCTTCAGCCGTTTCTTTTTCGCTGAGCCCTGTTTTCGCAACCGCCATATTTGTTATTTTTACGATAGATGTGCCGATAACACCGGTGTATGTAGCTGTTCCACCAGCCATTACGGTACCGGCGACCCGCCCCTGCATATTCGCGGGACCGGCAAGCGGCATCCACACGCTTTTGCTTGTGACCCGATGCCGTGACTCTACCGCGTCACCCGCGGCAAAAATCGATTTGTCACTGGTCTGCATTTTGTCATTAACGACAATCGCTCCGGTTTCACCGAGTTTGAGCTTTGCTTCCTTCGCCAGCGTTACTTCTGGCGTAATGCCGATGCACATAAGAATCAGCTCGGCACGTATCTCCCGACCGCTTTCGAGCCGCAACGCGACACCTACAGGAGTTTCATCGCCTTCTGTGATAATCTCCACAACGCCATCATTCTTGATGACTTTGATGGCGCTATCGATGATATGCTCCTCGACGACAGTTGCCATCTCAGGGTCAAGCACAGGCATAACTTGGTCATATTTTTCCACCATAGTGACCTCGATACCGACCCGCTTTAGTTGTTCAGCGAGCTCGACACCGATATACCCGGCACCAAGGACTACAGCGGTCATAGGGTTATATGTCTCAATGTAGTGTTTTATCTTATCCATGTTGGAGATGTGTCGGAGCGGGAAGACGTTTTTCGCGTCAATTCCGTCAATCGGCAGCTCTATATGGCGTGCGCCTGTAGCGATCAATAGCTTGTCGTATTCAAATGTCAGCTTCTTTTTTCTTGAGGTCAGATCCCTGACGGTAATGTTTTTAGCCTTGCGGTCTATCTCAATGACTTCGTGATTAACGTAAACATCAATGTTAAAACGGGCTTTAAGGGAATCAGGTGTATTGAGGAGAAGCCGCTGGCGGTTTGTTATCTCACCACCAATATGATAAGGCATCCCGCAGTTCGCAAACGAGACATAAGTGGATTTCTCGATTATCTTGATCTCCGCGTCTTCGTTCAGTCGGCGCGCTCGAGCCGCCGCTGACGCTCCGGCCGCAACTCCACCGATGATGATTATTCTAACTGGTTTTCCCATAAACTCCCCTGGTAAATTTTTAAGTAAAGATGGTATCATACACCCGGTTTCCACAAAAGTCAAGGTGTTTGGAGATACTTTAAATAACAAATGGCTTTAATAAGCTATTTGTTATTTTCTTTCTGAGTGGTGAAAAAAAACTTATTAAATTACTTATCTACGCATTCAGCCGTAGCTTTGTCAGTAGAGAAGCATTTTTTACTCTTATTACAACATGCTGACGCGAGAGTTAAAACAGCGATTAACAACAACAATAACAACGACTTGGTTGACTTCCTAAATAGCAAACCCATATAATATCCCTCCGATAAATAACTGAATTTAATGGTATAATATCAGAAATTGGTGGGTAATTCAAGCATATTTAATTCGTTCTTAAAGGGATTGTTACCAAATAGAACAATCCCTTCATACTTTAATTTAATTGTACTTCATTTTTTACTTTTTCAGCTTCAGCTCCAGCTCCAATTCAGCTATGCTACTGTTAGCTTTTCTTATTAAATACACATGCTGTTTTTTGTCTGCGTATTGTAAGAATGTTTTATAAGATTCCAGCGCGTCTTTCTCTTTACCGTTACCTTTTAGCACGAGAGCTTTGTAGTAATAAGGGTCTGGAAATTCTGGTCTTAGCGCTATTACAGCGTCATAATCCAGCTCTGATTCATCTAGCCGACCGGCAAGGTGATGAATAGTCGCGCGCGAGTAGTATGCCTGGTAGAACTTTGGGTCAAGCTCGATAGTTTTTGTGAAGTCAGCGGTTGCCTCGTTTTTCTTACCGACCTTATCATAGTTAAGCCCCCGGTTATAGAACAGGTCAGGATTTGTTGGCGATAGCTCTATCGCTTTTGTGTAAACATCTATCGCTTCATTATACTTATGTAGACCTGAATATGAGAACGCGAGCTGCATCTGAGCATCAAGGTCATCTGGTCTTCTGGCTAGCAACTTATTGAAATCTTCCGCCGCCTTACTGAACTCACCGGTATTGTTGTAATTTATTCCACGATTGAAGTGCGCGTCCACAAGCTCTGGTTCAAGTTCTATCACTTTAGTGTAATCAATGATAGATTTTGAGTGTTGCCCCAATGATGTGTACGAAATCGCGCGCTTGACGTAGGCGTCAGAAACATTCGGCTGAAGCTCAATTACCTTTGAGAAATCGGCGATAGCATTAGCGTACTTTTTAAGCTTACGGTACGTATCCGCGCGACCATGATAAGGGTTTGGCAGTGTCGGATCAAGTGCGATAACCTCAGTAAATATTTTTATCGCGGTTTCATACTCCCCCTGCTTAAACATCACAACACCCTTTTGAAATTCAGCGTCGATCTTAGCCGGGTCTACCGTCTTGCTGTTCAGGCTATACATAAAATAAAGCGCCAGCAGGATAATCAGTATCACCGAGAAAACAATCTTTTTACCGCCGTAACCTTTTACAATTTCTTCACTGTTTTTTGTTTCTTCCATTTCTTCACTTTTTCCTTTTCTCGTTACTTTTTATTAGACCCCTTATACTCTTTATACCACTCCTCACCGGATTCTTTCTTTTCGGTGGGGTTTTCTTCTTCTGATTTTATTTTATCTATCTCCTGCTCAGCCATCTGAATAAGCGCCTGCTCTTTTTCCGGTGAGGCGTATCTGAGCGCGTTATTAAGATATCTATGCGCCTCTAGCTTTTCCCCCCTGAACCGCAATACCTTTGCCATGTGAAAATACGCGCTCGCCAGCTCCGGGTCAAGCTCTAGCGCCTTAGCGAAATCCGCTGACGCTTTATCAATATCTCTATTCGCCGCGTGAACAACACCGCGGTTGTTGTATGCCTTCGCGTATGTCGGCAATAGCTCGATCGCCTTATCAAAATCATCTAACGCGCCATCTCTATTTTGCATCCGAAAATAAAGCCCCGCGCGATTGTTGTAAGCTTCAGCGCGTGTGTCGTCAAGCTCTATCGCCATGCTAAGGTCTCTTATCGCCTTGAAATTCTCGCGCTTTTGGCGGTAGGCTATACCACGTTTGACATACAGCTTTACACTCTTCGCGTCAAGCTCAAGCGCTCTAGTGTAATCGCTGATAGCGGCATCGTATTGCTTCATCTCAGTGTAGACATCCCCCCGCAACTCAATCGCGGCCTTGAGGTTTGGCTCTAGCTCTATCGCCTTCGTGAGCGACTCCTGCGCGCCGAGGAAATCCTGCTTAGAGATTTGTGCGCGCCCGAGTTGATACTGCCTTTCAGAATCACTTATGCTTTTTTTTGCCACCTCTGGTTTTTTACTCCGGGAAAACATAACCACAGTAGCGATTAGCGCTACGAAGATGATGATGACAAATATCTTCTGTGATGTTGATCTGTTATTGACTGCCATTCTTGAACCCTTCTATTGTTACTTTTTTTTTGCTTCTTCTGCCTTCTTCTCGGCTTCCTCTTTAAGCTTTTTCCGCTTTATTATATCTAACCGCCATTTAGTTTTTTCAATCTCAAGCGTTTTGTGTTCAGGGGCGAGCTCTAAAAAAATATTATAAAACTCAATCGCCTTATCCTTATCATCAAGCAACTCATACGCCAACCCTTTGTTATAGTATGCTACAGGGTGCTTCGGGTTTAGCTCGACAGCTTTATCAAAATCACTAAAAGCTTCTTCGAACCTCAACTGTACCGCGTAAACCGAGCCACGACCAAGGTATGCCTCAATAAACCGCTCGTCAAGCTCTATCGCTTTACTGTAAGTTTTTATAGCCTCTTTAAGTTTCTTGTTAAGATAAAGCTCCCCGGCCTTGTTGTATAGAACTTCTACCTCGGTCAGCTTTCGCGTATCAACAGGCGTTGGCGTCTCTAAAGATACCTTGCCCGCTTGTGTGGTAGTGCTGTTATTACTTTGCGTCGGGGCTTTTGGCGGAGTGGGGTTATCTTTGCACCCGGACAGAAGCGCGGACAGAAGGAAAATAATTACCCATGATGTGTATAAAATGTTCGCTCGTTTCATAGTTCTCCCTGTTAGTACTCTTCAATACCTGTACATGCTACCAAAAATGCTATGTAAAGTCAAAACCATAATAGAAGACTCCTGCACGGCTCCTAAAACCGTCATTCAGAATTTGAGGCGCGCCTCTTATTTCAAGGGCTGGTAAGCCTAATAAATACAGACAGATCCCGAAGCCAGAGGCGCACCTAAAGTTCGGGATGACGGTAGCAGTTTGTATACATAAAAACAGGCTGTGCAAAAACCTTAGGGATGCGGCATATTAGACAGAAGTAAAAAAAATAATATTTTTTACTTTGCACTACTTTTGTAGTATGGTTCATGCTCACACGTAAGGGAACTTCAGGAATAGCGATGATTTTTTTTCAAGCAGGTGTAGCGACATATTTTATAGCGTTTCTTTCTTCTATGATCGGGCTTGGCGGTGGTTTCTTGTTTATTCCGCTTTTCACATGGATGGGGTTTGATTATACCACCGAGACTCTCCCGACATCTCTTTTGTTAAACCTTGTCACCGCGTTGATCGCGCAAAGAGCGTACATAAAGAAAAAACTCACTGTTGTAAAAACCGCGGTCGTTCTCGGGGCCTCAGCGGCTATGGTCGCTCCGTTTGGAGCCTACGCGACACGCTTTATCGATGATAATACCTTGAAGATGGTCTTTGCTGTGATTGTCGCTACCATCGCTCTTCAGTTAATATTTTTTCGCGCCAATAAAGACGCGGGCTCTTTAGAAGATAAACGTGAGCTGTCTAACGTAATAGCGATACCAGCCGGAATGTTTGCAGGGGTTATGTCTGGAATGCTCGGGGTCGGGGGGTGGTTTTATCATAATGCCGCTACTTTTGTTTCTCAGGTATCCTGCAAAAAACGCCGCGGCTACATCTTCGCTTGTTGTATTTTTCTCTTCCGCGTCCGCTTTTTTTGGGCATTTGAATACACAGCGGGTGGATATGAAGCTAGCGCTCATATGTATTGTCAGTGTTATGGCCGGCGCGAAGAGTGGTTCTTATTTGATGGCGGAGAAGTGTCCGGGCGCGACCGTCAAAAAAATATTCGCGACAGTGATGATATTTATCGCTCTGAAGTTTTTTTATGATACTATCTTACTTTCTCCGTAACAGCTGAAAAAAACTCTGCATAAGCTCAATAGACTCATCCCTCAGAATCCCGGCTGTCACCTCAAAACTATGATTCATCCTGCTGTCATTGCTCATGTCATACAGTGAGCCGCACGCACCGAATTTTTTGTCCGCGCAACCGTACACCACACGTTTTATCCGTGACTGGAGGATAGCGCCAGCGCACATCACGCATGGCTCGACATTGACATATAGTGTTGTACCAGTAAGACGCCAGTTGCCGAGCTTTTTGCACGCGCGCTCAATCGCGATCATCTCTGCGTGCCGCGTCGCGCTAAGCTTCTTCTCCTTCAGATTATAGCCCGATGATATGACGACACCATCTTTGACTATAACAGCGCCGATCGGTACTTCTTCTATCTTAAAGGCTTTTTGGGCGCGGGCAAGCGCCTTTAACATAAACGCTATGTCGTTTTCAGCATATTCAGTCATATATTTATTGTAGTCCTAAATGGATAATAATACCACAAAAATCAGGTATCAATACTTGGTAGGAGTATCTTAAACTTCGTACCTTTTCCGAGAGTACTCTCGACTTTTATCTCAGCGTTATGAGCCGCGACGATCTCAGCGACGATAGAGAGCCCGATCCCCATGCCGCCACCCATGAATTCGGTTTTTGAGGTGTGGTGCATTGTTGTATCCTGGATCTCGTAAAACGATTTGAATATTTTTGATATTTCTTCCTCAGGTATGCCTATACCTGTGTCAGTCACAGAGATAACAGTGTGGTTAACGCTCTCTATGTTTTCGTTTTCTACAGCAACGACAACCTTACCGCCATCTTTTGTGAATTTTATGGCGTTTTGTATCAGTTCACATGTTGCCTGCCTGAGTCGGGAGTAATCCCCACCTATTTTTTTATTACCAATATTGTTTGAAAACTCAACTGTTATGTCACGTTCTGCGAGAAAAAGACAACACGTCTTCTGCAGGTCACTCAGCAGTTCATCAACGCTGAACGTAGTCTTCTCATACGACAAAAACCCCATTCTAGCCCTTGACAAGTCATGCATACTCTCAACTATGTCTCTCAAATGATTACTGGACTTGATCAATACCTCAAATATATCGCTGAATTTGTTCTTTTCTTCTTCAGAAATACTTTCGTACAACACATCCACCAAGCCGACGATAGAGTTAGTCGGTGTTCTCAACTCATGGTTGGTTATCGCGATGAATTTGTCTTTCTCATCGTTCAGTTCATTCAACTTTATGTTGACTTTCTTCAGATCCTTATTTTCTTTTATGTATTGTACCCGCTCGTAGCACTTGTCGATCGTCAATGAAACGCGGTTGAAATCCAGCGGCTTCAGAATAAAATCGTACGCGCCTTCTTGCATAGCCTCTACAGCTATCTCTATAGAACCATAAGCTGTCATCATTATCACTTCTGTCGCGGGGTGCTTCTTTTTTATCTCTTTTACGACCTCTAGCCCATCGATACCGGGCATATTAAGATCAGTAATGACTATATCGAACTTCTTATGACGAAGCATTGTCAACCCACGCTCCCCAGAAGGAGCGGTATCTATTTTGTATCGTTCGAATGTATCAAAAAAATCCTTCCAGACCTCCCTGATTATATCGTCGTCATCTATCACTAAAATGTTTATTAATATTGCCATGATACTTCTCCAGATCCTACTACTACATGTACATACAGGTGATGGCCACGGTGACCGCCGCGGATTCAAACATAATATTTACAAAAATATTATATAAAAATCGTAGCATAATTTTGCGGCAAGTCAAGTTGTTTAGGGCGAATCGGATGTTAGGTTACGAATAAGCGGTTTTGTACGGTCGGATAGGGCTGGGCAATGTTTTTATTAAGGTTAAATCAGATAGTGTAAACATAATTTGACATATGTTTTGACATAACACACTATATAATCATACTCCATTACATTGAGGTAAAAAACAACGATGGCTTACAAAGCACACTTTGAAAGAGTGCTTTCAAACACCTCACGATGTGCAACTACCCTTGACCCCTTATTCAATCTTCTATTTAAACTTGTAAAAATAAAAAATGTGTTATTACAAGATGTAGATTTTTTTATGGAGGTAATAATTGAGTCAATCAT
>JAJRXV010000253.1 GCA_024276115.1 Deltaproteobacteria bacterium | reverse complement strand
GCGTTTATGGCAGCGCTCAGGTTGCTATAAAACTCATGATACAGCCGTGCCGCTGAGTTTGAGTATACCACCGAAGATGTGTTATTGGCACCTGTTACAGTCATATTTTTTTTATCCCGCTACTGTTTTTTTTGTTCTTTTTTCTTTTTCTCTTTCTGCTGCTTTTCATACATGATTACTTGCCCTTTAAACTGTCTGTACTTATTTTCGGCGGCAGGGTCATATTTTATGCTCTTGTTGATAGCTTGCAGTGATTTTTTTATCTGACCGTCAACAGCGTAAAACTGGCTGAGGTTATAATACAAGAACGCCCTGACTTTATTTCTATCTTTATCAAGCGCGTAACTTTCATTGTCAATAAAGTCGTTTATTTCCTTAAAGTGCTTCAAAAATTCTTCTTCTTCTTTTACCTTGACCACATTATTAAGAAAAACCGCGTATTTTGGCTCAAACATGACAAAGAATTTTTTTGATTTTTCGAAATCACCCTCAAGTTTTATCAGGTAATCCGCAGTCATCGACTCATCAAAATCATCGATCGCGGTCAAAGCGTATCCTTTGTCTACCAAGTCCTTAAACTCGACAGCGTTATTTATTTCAAGACCATTCTCATATTTCGCGGATATCTTTTCTATTGCCTTATTATCTACCTCAAACTCTGAGTCCGGGATATCACTTTCAAAATCGATATTATTTATGGCGATATACGCGATCTCATCCATGTAAAACCGGCAATAAACCAGTTTTTTGGTTTTCTTGTCAAGACCTACCTTCATCATTTTACCACCTTTTCTCCGGTGCGCTTCGATCTTCAGTATCTCTCTGCCGTTGTCGGTCTCATCTGTCTGGATAATCATACCGGTAAAGTCTTTCAGCTGTAAAATAAGGCGGGAGAGATCAATGTTTATCTTTATCCGCGGCACGCTACTTTTACTGTACTCGATTGTGCGGGCAAGTAAAAATTTATTTTGTTCAGCCGAGATAAAATCATCGCCAAGCTCTTTGACCTTTTCCTCGAATTTATCGTCGAATGTATATGAGAATTTAAAGCTATAATTCTTATTGTACTCTTTTATCGTGTTTTTTGTTGGAGAGTAAAACTGTACCGCGTCCTGATATACGTTGATAAACGGATAGCCGAACCTGTTAACAAAGGTCACTTTGTTTTTGCCGGGCTTGTGATATATTTTGAGATTTTGCATACCAAGCCTAAAATCCATCGAAAAACTATTATTTGATTCTGATGTAAAGAGCCCCTTTACATTTGCCGCGATACTCTCTATCAGCTTGATAGTTTCTTCGCTCTGTTCCCTCGGCGGCGGCATCAATACTATCGGCTCAAACATAACCCCTTCCTCCATCGGGGTGATCTTCATGTTTTCCCCGGCGAAAGCATTGCTGTTTATCATACATGTCAAAGCTACTATTGTGAATATTACTCTTTTCATTGATACGAACTCCTCTAAAAAAATTTCATTAAAGGTATGATAAATCGTGGAATAAGTCAATAGCGGCGGTGTAAATCTTTTGTAAAACAGGTACGGATTTGTCAGTCAGCCCAGTGGGACAGGCGTCTCGCGGGTCATGACCTATAGGTACGATGTCAAGGCGTGGCGGGTCAAGAAAAAGGTTGTGGACGCGATGGGAATTGTTATACTATGAAGCCTGATTTTATGCTTTACCTTTTTTGCAAAAAATACTAAAGTATAATAAAAAAATGCGCGGGGGAGAGCAACATGAATAATCGAACTTTTATCAGAACAGCTCTATTTTTTTTAATGGTCACAATTATCGCTTCGTGCGGGACGACGATGAGCAAAAAACAAGCTGGCAGCGTTCTAGAAGAACCACTCGAGCTTGAGCCGGCTATTAATGCTACAATAGCAGAGTTTTTCAACAATCCTGAAATCTTCGATAATAAATCCGTAGCGGTAGGAAGCTTCCTTAACAAAGAAAAAAAACTTTCCAAGCTCTCACTCTTTTTTATCAATGAATTTGGAAAAGCGCTGACCAAAAAAGCGGCTACAAGCGACTTTTCAGTACTCAAAAAACCAGAACTCGCTAAACTCCTTAAAACCTGGGGAATAGGGTTTGCTGGTTTGAAGAGCAATACCGACCATATTCAGGCTGGCGTTCTTTTAGGTGTTGATTTCTTTATTTCAGGAAAGTACACAATCAAAGAAGATATCGCTACGATGCAACTCAATCTGATAGATACCAAGACAAAGAAAGTAATCGCTAAGTCAAAAAAGAGAGTCATACTCGATGATGATACTTTAGAAAAAAACGTTAAATATTATGCCAGTAATATGACTGTTGCTAAGGCCACCTCAAAAAGTAAAGGTGTCGATGGAGAGATAAAACTTGAGCTATGGGCGGAAAAAGATAATTACAAAGCGGGTGAGACAATCAGGTTTTTCGCCAAAGCTAACAAAAGCTGCTACCTTTCCATTGTAGAAGTCGATGCTCACGGCAAGATCTCTGTGCTGTTTCCGAACTACTATACTACATACAGTTTTATTAAAGCTGACAAAGTATACCCGATCCCTTCTAAAAAATCCGGCTACGAATACATTGCCGATAAGCCTTTGGGGATAAAAATCGCACGCGGTATCGCTTCGGCGACCCCATTCATAGGTATCGCTACTGATAAGGGCAGTATTATGAAAAAGAAACGGCATAGCGCGATTACCCGTACCAAACCGGTGAACAAGGAGAACCCTTTCGCGTCTTTTTTGGTCAAAGCCGGTGTCTTCACCAAGGGAATAATAGAAGAAGCGAAAAAGGCGAATAAAGGTGAATGGGCTGAAGCGGTGATAAAGCTCAAGATCACAAAGGAGTAGGCGATATTTATTTACATATTTTCAAAAAGCCTAGCGTAACAAGGGAACGGGACATTCCCCTTCAGGGAGTGTCGCCAAATAGCAGACAATTATTATTTCCTAAAAAAACGTTGATGTAAATGTATATGTAAAAAGGGGGTGCGACCAGCGGGAGCGAAGGGGGAATACCCCCTTAAATGTGTTGGGCAACATACCCTTTATCGTTAAAAAGGTAAAAGCATGAACCTGAACTTCAAACGGATAAACATACTAAGTAAAGCGAAGATATATGCCGCGATAATTATTTTTACTTTACTCCTCATCCTTCTTGAAACGCACGGAACGTTCAAGTTTGGCGAAGAGCGCCTGTTCAGACTGTATGACAACAGGCTATACGATATTTTCCATGTGATGGAGGGGGAGAAGAAGCCCCCACAACATGTCGCGTTGGTAACGATCGACAAGGATACCTTCAGAGCGTTCAGGAATGAGCCGATTATAGCGTGGGGACCTCACTTCGCTAAAGCTATCAGAACCCTTAAAAACATTGGCGCCAGCACTGTCGGGGTCGATATTTTTTTTGGCGTCTCTCTCAGTACATGGTTCGGGGAGAGCGTCAAACACGAACCCGAAGAAGAATTAAGCGCGGAATCTCAACAGGAATTTGGTGAAGTGGTCGAGGAATTCAGCCGCTCTTATGACTCTGTTTTTCTCAGTGAGCTGAGTGACGGAGGCGTGACTATCGTATGCTCTTTTCTCGAGAAAAGCGGTCATGCCGAGATGATACTACCAGAAAGAGACTATCAGACCGTACTGCCGGGCGGGCTGAACGATATCGGTATCGCCAACCTCGTCTACGAGGATGACGGCATTGTCAGGCGCTACATCAACTCTTTTTTCAGCTCCGACAGACCGCCGTACCTTTCATTCGCAGCACTCCTGGCACAAAAACACCTCGGCAAATATGACAAGGAGTACTTTCCACCCGGGCTGAACAACATATACTACTACGGCCCTCCCGGAACTTTTCCGTCAGTACCATTCTGGAAGTTTATCAAAAAAAGCCCGGACGCTGAGATCGACCCGGACTATGACCCTACAACTTTGCCCGAGATTCAGGCACTGAAAGATAAAGTAATTATAATAGCTTACGCTAAAGACACTAAGCAGGATATGCAACAGACAATTTATTCTGTCGGATTTATGAACCACTCGGCTACCATGATGTCTGGAGGCGAGGTACACGCGAACATTGTCGAGACGATACTCTCAAAAGACTTTTACCTTGAGATGCCGCGCCTTCAAAAGATCCTATACATACTCTTTTTCTCAATAATATCAGCGGTCACATACTTTTACGTAAGGAATATTGTCGGGATAATAAGCCTATCCTGTTTTCTGCTGCTCAACACTTATATCGCGAAGCTGTTTTTTGATGAAAAAATATTCATACCTGTCACCGCGGTATTTATTGTTATTGTCACCAACTACTTCTTCTCGCTTTTGACAAAGTTCAGTCAGGAGGAAAAGAAGAGCAAGCATATCAGAAATATATTCAGTCACCTGGTGTCGCCTCAGGTCGTCGATAAAATGATTGACAGCGGTGAGATACCGTCTCTTGGCGGCGAGATGAAGGAGGTGACAGTGCTCTTTTCTGATATCCGAAACTTCACGACCATATCTGAAATGCTTGAACCACACGAAGTCGTTGAGATGCTTAATGAATATTTTGAACGAATATGCGTAAAAATCCTTGAGCTTGAAGGTTTTGTCAACAAGTTTATCGGTGACGCGATCATGGTTATATTTGGCGCGCCGCTTTATTATGAGGATCATGCTGAAAGAGCTCTTATCGCTGCTGAGGCGATAAACGATGAAGCGATAAAATTCCGAGACTGGATGGACAAAAAGTTCGGGGAAAAATACAAACACCTTCCAGAGTTTAACATAGGAGTCGGACTCCATACCGGTGAAGCTATCATTGGGCTTGTCGGCTCGAAGAAGCGCTTTGAGTTTACCGCGATCGGTGACGTAGTTAACATAGCGTCACGGCTCGAAGGCTTGACTAAGGAGACAAAGTCCAATATAGTAATGAGTAGTGAGCATTTTAATAATGTCAAAAAAGCTGTCAATATCGGTAGCAGAGTGATGACTAAAGTAAAAGGTAAGAGTAAAGAGATAGAGGTGATAGAGTTTATCAGCTTTAATACTGAAAAGGGGAAAGATGATGAGATTTAAACCTAAAAGTTTTACCGCCATTTTAATATTTGTAGTTGTTTTGCTTTACTCTGGCTTGGTATCAGCGAAGGAAGCCGGGATCATCATGAAGATAAAGGGCAACATATTTTATGGAGATCAGCAAAAAAAGAGAGTAAAGCCATTTATGAAGTTCAAAGTCGGAGACCTCTTTCTGCTGGAGAAGGACGCGCAAATGCAGTTGGTGTTCTATGACAATAGTCGTATGGAAAAATGGAAAGGCGTAGTCGAAGTAGCGATAGACGAGAGTAGAGGTGTAGACACCGCGGCAGGTCAAAAAAGCGTGAACCTCGTAAGTGTCTCAAGCTCTCAAGTCACTGGGCAAGGGCTCAGAAAGATACCGGATTTCTACAAGAAGATCAACACAGAGATCGCCGGGGCGGCTGTGTCTCGAGGAAAGTTGAAGTGCAAGCTTTATAAAAAAGAAGCTGGTGATTTTAACGCTATTGAAAGACACGGGATTGATAAGATACGCGGAAAATATGATGCTCTCAGAAGTACCAGCGAACCTGATGATATAACTCCTGAGATGTACGCTATGGGGGAGCTGCTTGAGTATCACCTTTGTCAGGAGATCTATTCGATACTTATAGCCAGCGCGCTAAAGAAGCAGCCCGATAACAGTGCGTTAACAGAGATGAAAGAAGGGCTTGAAGTGATTTTGAAGAACAACTGCGCAAACAAACAACATGGTAAAGCTTTTTGTGTGAAGGAGTAGAACACCCTGCCCCTATCAGCGCGTAATACGTCGCCCTGACTTTCACGCTCTATCGCCCTGAATTTATTTCAGGGTCTATTGTGTTACAGGTCCCGAAATAAATTCGGGACGACTGTCTGAAATACAATTGGTGGTGCAATAAATAATGGTATAAAATTACGCTATATTTTCCTGGAGATCGTCTTTTCAGGGCATTTTTCGATGCAAACACCGCAACCGTGGCATTTTTCTTCCTGAATTGTGTATTTTTTCCCCTCTTCACCCAGAGGCGCCTTAAACTCACACACCTGCGCGCATACTCCGCAACCGGTACACTTTGCCGCGTTGACATACGCATGAGTACGTGGCGGTACCATATCAAGGATGACCTTCGGTGGGCATTTCGCCGCGCAGACACCACAGTTACGACATTTTGTATAATCCACCCGCGCGATGCTGTTCTCGAAGATTATCGCGTCATAAGGGCATTTCTTCTCGCATATTTTACAACCGATACAACCGATAGCGCACTTCGCTTTTACAGCCTTCCCCTTATCCTGAGAGCGGCAGAGGACATGCACCTTACTCTTATCGCTTACCATCTCCATGATATTCTTCGGGCATACTTCTACACATTTGCCACAACCGGTACATCTTTCTGGATGCACTACTGGGATATGGTTTTCATCTATTTCTATCGCGTTAAAGGGACACGCTATCTTGCACGAGCCAAATCCTAAGCAACCGTAAGTACAAGTTTTAAAACCATTAGCAACAAGAATAGCGGCTTTACAATGTTCGATACCATCATAAGCGAAACGCTCCTTCGCATTGAGCAATCCACCACTGCACATCGGTTTCGCTATCATCTTCTCTCGCGCGTCGGCCGAAACGCCCATTATCAGCGCCAAAGAATCAGTAACAGTGGAACCGCCCGCTATACACCCGTTAACTTCAGCTTTACCAGCTACAACAGCGTGTGCGAACGCAGAACAACCCGGCAACCCGCACGCCCCGCAATTGACCCCGGGAAGAGCTTCGTCAACTTCGACTTCTTTCGGGTCGACCCAGACGTAAAACTTTTTTGAAGCCAGTGAGAGCCCCGCTCCGAAGAGCAGTCCAAACGCGCCCAATGAAATTGCCGCTTCAACTAATGGCATCTATCTTTCTCCTTTATGTCCCATTAGGCAGGCGTGACAGCCAGCCTAAGGATTAACTAAAATTATAAGCCGAACAGGTGGCTGAATCCTAAAAACGCTAACGACATCAGACTAGCGGTTATGAAAGCAATCGGATATCCCTTAAAATAGTGCGGCACTGGAGCCAGCTCGATTCTTTCACGGATCCCCGCGAACAGAATGATCGCTATCATGTAACCACCAGAAACACCTATTGCGTAGATTATTGTATTAAAAAAATTAAGTTTGTAATCTATCGCCAAAAACGCCGCTCCAAGTATCGCGCAGTTAGTCGTGATCAGCGGCAGAAATATCCCCATCTGTTTATACAACTCCGGGAGCATCTTTCTTATATATAACTCCTCAAGTTGCACCAGCGCGGCTATCGATAATATAAACGCCGCCGTCCGCAAAAACTCTAGGTTATATGGAGCTAAGATGAACTCGTAGATCGCCCATGACATAGAGCACGCCATCACCATTACGAACATGACGGCAAATCCCATTCCGACTGATGTTTCTACTTTGCTTGAAACACCGAAAAATGAACAGAGCGCAAGAAACCTGATAAGCACTATGTTGTTCACTAATAAAGCGCTAATTAATATAAAATACCAGCTTAAATCGTTAGTTATCATTTATTATTCCCTTTAAGCAGAGAGACCGTAAAGCCAATGTCTCTCTAAAAATTACCTTTTTTCAGAGTTTCTCTGTCTAGCCGACCGTTTACTTTTCACTCATACGCTTTTGTAGCGCCATCAAAAAACCGAGCGTCAAAAACGCGCCCGGAGGCATTATCATTATCAACGCGGGCTTAAAACTAGGTCCAAAATTAAGCATCTCGATATTGAACAGCGTAAGCGTACCATTTCCGAGCATTTCTCTTATCGCGCCAAGAACAGTCAACGCAAGAGCGAAACCGACTCCCATTCCGAGAGCATCGACAACCGAAAGCCAGACACTGTTTTTTGACGCGAACGCTTCCGCGCGACCAAGAACAAGGCAGTTAACGACGATCAGCGGTACGAACACTCCGAGATTCGCGTATAGCTCGGGCTGAAACGCGTGCATCACATAATCTATTATTGTAACGAATGTCGATATGATGATGATAAATATCGGTATCCTAATAGCGCTCGGGATGACTTTGCGCAGTGCCGATACGACCAGACTCGACATCACCAGCACGAACAGTGACGCGATCCCCATACCGAGACCATCATTCGCCGAGCTTGACACCGCCAGCGCCGGACACAATCCGATAACCAGTATCAGAACCGGGTTTTCTTTCAGTATACCTTTAGTAAATTCTTTCCATGTACTCATTTATCTCTCCGCAAACCACAGCGACCATCAAGACCGCTGGAGGTTATTTCTTACTCAAGAATCCTTCCAACGCGTCTCTGACAGCTTTTGTCGCCGCGCGGGAGGTAATAGTCGCCGCAGTGATCGAAACAATATGACCACCATCCTGCATGACCTTCAAATCCGCCACTTTTCTTCCCTTAAACTGGTCCTTAAACTTCGCGGTTACCACCTTCGCGCCCAGTCCCGGGGTCTCCTGCTGATCTAGCTTGGTTAACTGTATCGCTCTAATACTGCCATCAGTCGCTACACCGACTGTTATTTTTATCAGACCGCCATAACCCCTCTCGGAGGCACTTAGAACATGACCTATAACATTACCACTAGCATCCTTAGCGATATAATACTCAGGTGCTTCGGTGCTGTTTGGCTCAATAGTTACCGCGTCCGTCATGACTTCTTTACGCTTTAATTCATTCGCTATCCGCTCGTTTTCTTTTATCATCGGTACTGTCTTTTCAACAACATAGAACAATAAAACAGCGGCGAAGGAACAGATAAACGCGAGGGTCAGACCTAATTTAATCGTATCACGCATTTGATGACACCTCCCCGAATTTCTTCGGTTTGATATACATATCAATAACCGGTGTCGTAAGGTTCATCAACAGTATCGCGAATGACGCGCCCTCAGGATAGGCACCGAACGCCCTGATCATGATCGTCAAAAAACCGCACCCGAATCCATAAATAATCATCCCCTTATGCGTGATCGGTGATGTGACCATATCAGTCGCCATAAAGAAGGCGCCGAGTATCAGGCCACCAGAAAGCATGTGAAACCAGACCGGTGCGTGCCGCGGTAGTTCTTTATCGTCCGTAAAGTAGAATATCGCAGCGAAAACGGCAACAGTCGCGAGATAAGTCACCGGAATGTGCCATGTAATATATTTTTTGTAAAACAGTATCGCAGCACCTATCAGAAGCGCTATGATGGATACTTCTCCCATTGAGCCACCATGAAACCCAAAGAACAGCTCTGTGGGGTTGAACTGACTCACCGCGCTTGTTATCGGTTCCTTCATCTGTATCATCTCTTTTACCGCGCCGAGTGGAGTTGCGGCTGTCGTAGCGTCTAACGCTGAACCCAAAAGCGGTTTCGGCGCGAAACCGAGCTTAGCCGTCATCTCAACAGGCCATGAGATGAGCAGAAACACCCGCGCCACCAGCGCCGGGTTGAATATGTTAGCCCCTAAGCCTCCGTAAACCTGTTTACCTACGACTATAGCGATGAAAGATCCGATGACCGCCATCCACCACGGGATCGTCGCCGGAAGGTTAAGCGCGAGCAAAAGCCCTGTCACCGCCGCGCTACCGTCAAACGCCATTACAGGCATCCCCGCGAATTTCTGGAACGCCCACTCAAACAACATACATGACGCGATGCAGAGCAGGATTATTATCATCGCCTGTAAACCGAAGTTGTAGACGGCAAACAGCGCCGCCGGCACAAGTGCCAGGAACACTGTGTACATTATTTTTGGTATTGTATCCTCAGCCCTGACATGCGGGGAGGAGGAGATAGTAAATAACTGTTCTTCTGACATTAAGAGTACATCCTAATTATTTTTTTTAGATCCTGAAACCAGTTCAGGACGACATTTCTGGTTCTGAAACAAGAGGCGTACCTCAAGTTCAGGACGATTATTACTATACTGACTTTAGATCCTGAAATAAATTCAGGACGACATACTGTACTACGCTTACGATAGTGCCACTATATAATGCTCAAACTACTTCTTCTCTTCTTTTTCTTTTTCTTTATGACGCGCGACGATAACCTCACGCTTTGTAAATCTCATCAGATGCACTAACGGTCGCTTTGCCGGGCAGATATAAACGCATGAACCACATTCCATACAGTCCATTACGTTCGCGTCTGACGCCTCTTCAAACATATATAGTTCGCCGTAAGTCCCTAAAACATTCGGTGCGAGCCCCATCGGACACACCTCGACACACCTTCCGCACCTTATGCACGGTCTTACCGCAAAAGACGCCGCCTCACTCTTTGTGAAAGCCAACAGCCCAGATGTACCTTTTATTACTGGAACATTAAGCGTATGCTGAGCCATACCCATCATCGGACCGCCCATTATAACTTTCTTTACACCGCTTTTAAGACCGCCACACTCCTCTATTATCTGAGTGAATGGTGTCCCGATCCTCGCTTTCAGGTTCTTAGGCTCATTGATTCCGAGCCCAGAAACCGTAAGCACCCTATCAATCAACGGTCGCCCGTATCGCGCCGCCTCATATATAGAAGCCGCTGTACCGACATTCTGCACAACAACACCAACCGCCATCGGTAGCCCACCAGAAGGAACTTCATTGCCGGTGATGACTTTTATCAACTGCTTTTCGGCTCCCTGCGGGTACTTTGTCTCAAGAACGACTACGTCAATGTTCGTATCCGCCGGTCGCAGATCCTGAAGCGATGCGGTGATAGCTTTTATCGCGTCGGGCTTGTTATCCTCGATACCGATGTAACCGTCTTTCACCCCGAGGACCTTCATGACTATCTTAAGCCCCTCGACAACGTCATGCGGTGATTCCACCATAACCCTGTGGTCAGCGCTCAAGTACGGCTCGCACTCGGCGCCGTTCAGTATTACGGTATGGATCTCCTGGTTCGGTGGTGGTGACAGCTTGACGTGCGTCGGAAACGTCGCGCCGCCCTTCCCTACTATACCCGCCTCGAGGATGATCTTCTTCAGGTCATCGGCGGACATATCGAGATAGTTCTCATGCTCTATCAAATCACCAGTCCACTCATCATTACCGTCAGACTCTATCACTACAGCGACTACATCATCACGCCCAAGCGGATGCGGTCTTTTTTCGATAGCTTTCACTGTTCCAGAAATAGACGCGTGTATCGGTGACGAGACAAAACCGTTCGGCGTACCGATCTTCTGCCCCTTTTTAACAGTATCACCAACTTCTACACACGGGCTACACGCCGCGCCAATATGTTGCGCGAGAGGTATGACCGCGATCTCTGGAATGTTACTATGTTCTATTTTCTTTGAGTTTGTTTGTATTTTCTCATAACGAGGGTGTATTCCACCCCTGAATGTACTTCTTTCCATGAAAGTCCTTGAAATTACTTTTATATTAAATTTTTTCGAAATTAAAACAGTTTTTTATTCTCAACTCACGCTATAAAAATAAAGCATGATGACGCCTTTGTCAAGAAAAATTTTCCATTCAGTTTATTTTTTTAAAAAAGTTTTTTGTATAGTCGCTATAGCACACGACATTCACTTGACATTGCCCCGCGATACCACACGCAAGCAAGGAATGTTACCCGGAAACATACTTATCATATGTACCCGGGTAATTTGGAAGTATTGCATGATGCATGCTTAAAAACAGTGGCGCAAGACTCCTCACGTCAATATTTTGACAGCATGTTTATGAGTTAAACAGTTGTAACTTCTATATCTTGTTTATTTCTGTTACTAACTATTACCGGATCAATGATCTCGCCACAGTTAAGGCATTTCCATCCAATAAAAACCCTGATAAAATCACAGAACATCTCACTATACATTAGACCTTGACATTTTGGACACCTCATATTCCGCCTCCTTGAAAGTAGTAATGATAAACACAATTTATATTAATGCATATACCATGCCACAAAGACTGACGCATCCAATTAAACACCATAATCCCGCATAAACAAAAGATAAAATATGTTTTACTGTTTTTTTTATTTATTTGTCTGTTTTTTTTGTGAGGGAAAATAACAAAAAAAGCGTCAATAAATTGACCAACGTTGATTTATTGACGCTTAATGATATCTATTGAAAAAAAACTACTTCTTTTCGCGGCTACTCTTCTGCTCATCCTTAAGCAGTTTATAGTCAATACTATCGACAAGCGCCTGCCAGCTCGCTTGTATTATATTCTCTGAAACCCCGACTGTACCCCAGATGTCCTTGCCGTCACTTGACTCCATCAACACCCGCACCATCGACGCGGTACCGGTATCGCCCTTCAGCACCCGCACCTTATAGTCCTTCAGCTCGACCTTCTTGAGGGATGGGTAGAACTTATCTAGCGCCTTTCGGAGTGCGTTATCCAAAGCGTTCACAGGACCGTTTCCGGTCGCTGCGGTATGCTCCCTTGTCCCACCGACCTCGAGCATTATCGTCGCCTCGGCGCGCGCCTCTTCACCCTCAGTGCGTTTCTCATCGATCACCCTGAAGCCGATCAGATTAAAAAACGTCTTGTGCATTCCAAGAGCCTTTTTCATAATCAGCTCAAACGACGCCTCAGCACCCTCAAACTGAAACCCTTTATGCTCTAACTCCTTCAACTCCTTCAATATCTGGAGAGTGATCGGATTCTTAGATTCTAAATCAATACCAAATTCCTTCGCCTTGAATATAACATTGCTCCTGCCCGACAGGTCTGAGAGCAGAATCCGCTGGTGGTTCCCGACACGCTCGGGCACTATATGCTCATACGTATGAGCGCTCTTCTGCACCGCGCTGACATGTATGCCGCCCTTATGCGCGAAAGCGCTGTTACCGACAAAAGGCTGATGAGTATCATGAGAAAGGTTCGCGATTTCGTTAACGAACCTCGACGTCTCACGCAACATTTTCAGCTTCGATTCAGGCAATGCTTTTTTGTTCATCTTCAACAGCATGTTCGGTATGATCGAGCATAAGTTGGCGTTACCGCACCGCTCTCCGTAACCGTTTATTGTGCCCTGCACATGATCGACGCCCAGCTCAACAGCGGCAAGCGTGTTCGCCACCGCTAGGTCAGAGTCGTTGTGCGCGTGGATACCGAGCGGCGCGTCGATCGTCTTTTTGACCGCCTTTATTATCTCAGTGACCTCTGATGTAAGCGTACCTCCGTTTGTATCGCAAAGTACTAGACAATCAGCTTTCGCCTCCACCGCCGCCTCCAGCGTTTTTATAGCGTACTCTTTGTTCGCCTTATATCCATCAAAAAAGTGTTCCGCATCATAGAATACCTTCTTAAAATGCTTTCTCAGGTACTTTATTGTATCACCTATTATCGTCAGATTTTCTTCTAAGGTAATACCTAGAGCCAAAGTCACATGAATATCCCATGACTTCCCGAATATCGTTACCGCGTCAGCTTTTGACGCGATTAGAGCCTTGAGGTTTTCATCATCCTCGCAACTGTTCTTCGCGCGGCGTGTCATCCCGAACGCGGTGATCTTAGAGTGTTTCAGGTCGTATTTCTTGATCTCCTTAAAAAAATCTATATCCTTCGGGTTCGCGCCCGGCCATCCGCCCTCGATGTAATCGACCCCGAGCTCATCTAGCTTGAGGGCGACTCTGACTTTGTCCTCCACGAGAAAAGATATCTCCTCAGCCTGCGTACCATCCCGCAGTGTGGTATCATAAACAACTATTTTTGACATAATGTATCCCTTTCTACAAGGAAATATATACCATTAAACAAATATATTCAAGTGATTATTTACGAGGGCGCGCCCTGCTTTTTTTACCACACTTTTTTGTCGCGCTTCACTCCGCTCAACGGCAACCTACACGATCTAGAGAACAAGCTCTTTGCTATTGCCCCGGAGTCGCGCCTGCCTGCGTCAACATTTTGACGATCTCTGTATAGCCTTTATCCGCGGCACTTGACAGAGCAGTCCCTCCCCATGTTCTCTTCGCGTTGGCATCCGCATTATTATCAAGCAGTAGTTTTACTACCTCTTTATGACCGTTTACTGCCCCTAGCATCAAAGCAGTCCAACCATTATTGTTTTTCATGTTTACTTCCGCGCTCTTATTTATTAGCAGTTTCACAACGGCCGCGTCTCCACTCCATGCCCCTCCCATCAAAGCGGTCTCACCATCTTTACTTTTGATATTGACATAAGCGCCACTATCTAATAACACTTTTATTACTTCTGAGTGCCCCCTCCTCGCTCCAATCATTAAAGCAGTGCGACCAGCAATACTCTTTGCGTTTAGCTCTGCGCCATTATCTACCAACAGTTTTACTACGTCTTTGTTTCCGCTGCCTGCTCCAGACATCAAGGCTGTGAAGCCGAACAAACCAAGCAGGTTGGCGTCAGCACCGTTATCAACCAAAATCTTTATAACATCTATGTGACCATTGAGCGCTCCACGAATCAAAGCTGTCATTCCGTTCGAATCCTTCACATTAACATCAGCACCGTTATCAATCAACACTTGCACTATATCTTCATATCCATAGTACGAGCTTAACATCAAAGCAGTCTCACCATCATCATTCTTCGCGTTAAGATTGGCGCCCTTAATGACAAGTTCTTTTATTTTTGCGGTGTCGCCCATTTTAGCGGCCTCTATGATTTGTGAGTCCAGATCGATAGCAACAGCTGCCGGTACAATAATCAGCGCTGACGCAACTATGATAGTCGCGAAAAAAATAGCTATGTTACGTATAAGTTTGACTTTCATGCTTTAATCTCCTTAACAATTCGAATATCCATTAGAACTAGAGTAATATTTATACAGAAGAGATTGCTTATTGTCAATGGTTGCGGCGCGCGCGGGGATGACGGTTTTAGAGTCGCGCAGAAGTCTTTTATATATTTTTTTACGTTTTTTTTGTAACAAAACACAAAAGCATTAGTAACACTAATTAAAGATTTGTGTTACACTAAGTGGTGTGTTTTTTAGATTCGTGTCATGCGAGATAAAAAAAACAAAAATAATAGTAGCACTATTTTTAGATACGTGCTACTATCCGAGACATGTTTTGAATTACGTGCTATTCAAGGCAAAAAAACAGAAAGCAAAGAGGAGGAAGTAAGATGAGAAGAATCAAACGAAGTTCTTTAGTAGTCGGTATTATGGTTGCGTTATGCTGTTGGGGAGTCTCGGTCCAGGCGCATTTTGGAGTGATTACTCCATCAGACGACATCGTCACGCAGAAAGACAAGAAAACAATTAGTTTGGCAGTAAAGTTTATCCACCCGATGGAAGGTCATTATATGGAGATGGAAAAGCCGAAGCAGTTTGGAGTGGTCGCCGCTGGCAAGAAAAAAGATCTTTTAAGTACACTTAAATCAGAGAAGATGCACGATTTCACAACATGGGAAGCAAAATATAAGATAAAGCGTCCAGGAGACTATACATTTTACGTCGAGCCAGCGCCATATTGGGAGCCAGCGGAAGACTTGTTTATCATTCATTACACCAAGGTGTGCGTAGCCGCTCTCGGGCTTGAAGCAGGTTGGGACACCCCTGTCGGACTAGAAACTGAGATAGTGCCGATGACCCGCCCGTATGGATTCTGGACTGGAAATATCTTTACCGGTCAAGTGTTGGTAAAGGGTAAAGCTGTACCGTTCGCCGAAGTTGAGGTTGAGTACCTGAATGAGTCGCCAGAAAACCCTAAGACAGTTAAAGCTCCATCTGATCCGTATGTTACACAGGTTGTAAAAGCTGACAAGAATGGGGTATTCAGTTATGCTATGCCGAGAGCCGGTTGGTGGGGATTTGCCGCGCTGAGTGAAGCGTCATGGACTATGAAAAAAGATGGCGAGGATAAGTCGATCGAGATCGGCGCTGTATACTGGGTTAGAGCTAGGGATATGAAGTAGTATAACAAGTGAAAGACTCCCGCACGACCTGCTTTTATGTATAAAAACTACTGGTTCGGGACGACGGTTTTGGAGTCGCGCGGGAGTTTTGGTGAGTATATAAGTAATAGGAGAAAGTTTAATGAGAAAAAACAATATACTTAGTAAGGCTGTTTTTAGGTTAGTGTTTATCAGCCTATTCCTTATGATAAGCAGTAGTGCGGCGTTCGCCCACAAGGTCAATATTTTTGCTTACGTAGAGGGTGACACAGTTTTTTGTGAGGGGTACTTCCCTGATGGACGAAAAGTCGAGGGGGGGAAGGTGGAAGTATACGACAGCAACAAGAAGAAGTTGACAGAGGGCACCACCGATAAAGAGGGGTTGTTTTCGTTCAAGTACTCTAAGGTTGAGGACTTAGATATAGTTATCATCGCGAGCATGGGGCACAAAAACAGATATGCGCTACCAGCGGAAGATTTTTCAGATGACGATACAACAGAAGAAGCGGTAACTCAAGCGGATAGTGAGAAGCTCTCAGAGCAAAAAACGGTCAAAACAGGAAAGAAACATAAAGCGCCAGAAGAACCATCACAAATGCCCGGTATACTTGGCGGGCTCGGATTCATATTTGGTCTAACTGCGCTTATCATGCAAATGAGCGCCAAGAAAAAGGGTTAGCGCTACATTTTATGTAGAGTAACGCGAAAAAAGGAGATGAAATATGCATATTTCAGAAGGTGTATTAGCAACCGAAGTCTGGGTTGGTGGCTACGTTGTTGCCGGTTTAGTTACCGCGGCGATTATAAAAAAACTAGACAGCGAAGATCTGCCGAAGATATCGGTAATAACATCAGTATTCTTCGTCGCGTCACTTATACATATTCCGCTTGGTCCCACCAGCATACACTTAATAGTGAATGGTTTGGTGGGGATGGTGCTTGGTCCCGCGGCGTTTCTTTCTATCTTCGTAGGGCTGACATTACAAGCGTTGCTGTTTCAGCATGGCGGGATAACTCCTCTAGGGGCTAACGCGGTAATGATGGGTATCCCAGCGTTGTGCGCTTACGGTGTATTCAACCTGCGAAAAAAAATCCCACTAAAGCACGCGGAATTTATCTTCGGCGCGATGGCAGGTTTAACCGGAACTGTTCTATCCGGGGTATTCCTTGCGACTCTATTGGCGCTTTCGGGTGAGGCATTTTATGGAGTGGCGAAGGCAGCTCTTTGGGCGCACGTTCCGATAATGATAATAGAAGGGCTTCTCACCGGATTTACGGCGGCTTTTCTTCACAAAGTAAAACCAGAAATATTAGAGAAGGAGAAACAGTATGCATCTTGATATCGACAAATACGCGCACATTCACTCACCGGTACACCGTTGGGATCCGCGGATAAAAATCGCGTCATTAGGACTGTTTATAGTTACTATAGCTATTTTGAACAAGCTACCGCTGATAGTTATCGCGTTTTCGATTAGCTCCTTGCTGGTGATAGTTTCCCGGTTACCATTTTCTTTTGTCACCAGGCGGCTACTGCCGGTGACTATATTTCTCAGCCCGTTTTTTATCATAATACCACTCACCATGCCGGGCGATACCGCGACAACGCTCGGGGTATCGTTCAACTATGGGGGACTTTTGATTGCCGCGAAGGTTTACCTTAAGGCTTTATCTATGGTGATGCTGAGTATAGTCATGATAGGCACAGCGCCATTCGTTGATTCACTTAAAGCGATGGAAAGGCTCGGAGTACCTTCATTTATTGTGCAGATGTTCTTGTTTACCTACCGCTATATATTTATATTCCTGCTTGAGATGAAACGGATGAATAGAGCGATGAAGTCAAGGAACTTTATCAAAAAAACTGATATACACACGGTCAGGACAATGGGGAATTTTGTAGGTATGTTGTTAGTGAGGAGTTTTGAAAAAGCTGACAGGGTATACGAGTCTATGCTCTCACGCGGGTATGACGGCGGCTTAAAAACATCGTTTAATTATACGATCGCGAGACCGGATTACTTTAAGGCCGCGGCGCTGAGCGTAGCGTGTGTTACTTTGCTTATTTATTGAGACCCGCGCACTCTCACGCTGTCGTCCTGAATTTGAGGCGCACCTCTTGTTCTGTCGTCCTGAATTTATTTCAGGATCTTGAAATCCTACCAAAAGCCACTTATCTTATAAGGTGGCTTTTGGTAGGACTCTAAAAGAGTCCATTACCTCCCCGAATGTCTATCGGATCCAGACCTCAAACATCCCATTAAACTTAAAACATAAGTTTATTCGCGGGCGCTCAGAGTTTAGTCCTGTTTTCCCGATTACTACCTCAAGACTCCTGCACAACCTGCTTTTATGTATAAAAACTACTGCTGTCGTCCCGAACTGGTTTCGGAATCTACATGGATTTATTAGGATTACCAGATCCTGAAATAAGAGGCGCGCCTCAAATTCAGGGCGACGGTTTTGGAGTTGCGCAGAAGTCTTACCTCAGGAATGACGGTGTGGGCGCACTTCACCAACATTAAAATTTACTAATCTATTTTTAATGGTCTTTTAATGTAAATTAATGTATACTGCTGGCAAGTATAGTTTTATCTTTTGAACCACACGCAACAAAACAATGAAGACATAAAATTGAATATATTTAATAAATGTTGCATTAAAGCATCATAAGAAAGGTTATAGATGAAAAATAGATCACAAAAAAAAACAGTAGTCGCAGTACTGTTTGTACTGTTCGGTATCGGGCTCATGATCTACAACGGGATAGACTCTACCGGAATATATTTTCTGACGGTTGAGGAGCTCATCGCGCAGGCGACTTCGTTGAAGGGTACAAGCATAAGAGTTAGCGGCAATGTCGTTGACGGCACTATCGATTACAACGCGCGGGATTTAATACTTAAGTTCGCTATCAGTGATATGGAGAACGAGACAAAAACCATAAACGCCCACTATAACGGTATCATGCCAGATGCCTTTAAAGATGGCGCTGAGGTAATACTTGAAGGGGTCTACGAAAAGAGCGACAACCTTTTTAAGGCTGAAATACTGCTGGCTAAGTGCCCTTCAAAATATGAAGAAGAGATAACAGAAGGTGAGGAGTAATATATGGATATGGTAACAGTTGGTGAGATTTCAAAGTTTATAGCATTTGTATTTTCAGGGCTCACAATATTTTTTGTGCTTGTAGGGCTTATGAGGAACGACGTGAGGTTTATTGAAAGCGGGAGAAGGAGCATACATGGCGCCACGCTATTTATTACGCTCTCTTCGATCGCTCTTTTTTACCTCTTTTTGACTAACAACTATCAGGTGGAATATGTAGCGGCATACTCTGACAGAGCACTGCCACTCTTTTATAAGCTGACGTCCTTCTGGGCGGGGCAAAAGGGATCGCTACTATTCTGGTCGTGGGTATTGAGCCTTTTTTCCTCAATTGTCGCTTTCAGGACACGGAAAGAAGTCCCAAACAGGAACATACCGTATGTTTACCTTGTTCTGGCGGGTTGTATCATTTTCTTTAACTTCTTGCTACTGACTGTATCAAATCCGTTTGATCTGCTTGAGTTTATTCCGGCAGACGGTCAGGGACTTAACCCGATGCTCCAAAACCCGGGCATGATATGGCATCCACCGACTCTATTCTTAGGGTATATCGGCTTTACAATACCGTTCGCGTATGCGGTAGCCGCTATGACAACCGGGAAGCTCGACGCTACCTGGGTCAAGCAAACGAGAGTATGGACAGTCATCTCATGGATATTCCTGACTATCGGTATCATCCTCGGCGGCCAGTGGGCTTATGTAGAGCTCGGATGGGGTGGCTACTGGGCATGGGATCCAGTCGAGAACGCTTCTTTCATACCGTGGCTCGTCGCTACGGCGTATCTGCATACCGCGATAATACAAGAGCGAAGAAACATCATGAAAGTATGGAACATGGTACTCATATTCCTTACATTCGTACTCTGTATTTTCGGTACTTATCTGGTAAGGAGCGGTATTCTGCAATCAGTGCATGACTTCGGTCCAACAGGGCTTGGCGGATACTTCCTCGCGTTTATGATAATAATATCTTTGGGTGGCATATATCTTATAACAGCTAGTTACAGTGAGCTGAAAACAGAGAGTACACTTGAATCTTATATATCGAGAGAAAGTACTTTTCTCTTCAACAACGTAGTACTTCTCGCACTCGCGTTCTCAACACTGTTTGGAACGACCTTCCCAATAATGTCAGAGATCGTGACCGGTAAAAAGATCACTGTCGGGCAACCATTCTTTAACCAGGTAAACACCCCGCTTTTTTTGTTCTTGTTCCTGCTGACAGGGATCTGCCCGCTTATCGGTTGGAGAAAAGCATCGGCTGAAAACCTCAAAAAGAACTTTTTAGTACCGGTTGTGCTAACTGTTATAGGCTTGGTAACACTCTTAGCATTAGGGATTACCGAAGTCTATCCTGTAATCTCCTTTTCGCTCAGCATATTTGTAATAACAACAATAGTAAGCGAGTTCAAGCGAGGTACGCAAGCGAGGATGAAACTGAATAAAGAAACAGTTATTACCGCTTTCCCGAGATTGCTCTTTCATATGCGTAGACGTTACGGTGGATATATAGTACACTTAGGGATGATAATAATACTTATCGGTATTACAGGCTCATCGGCGTATAAGATAGAAGAGAAGGCAACACTTGAAAAAGGTGAGACGATGAGTATCGGTGACTATGTGATAAGGTACGACAGTTTTAGTTCTTACAAGAAGTGGAACAGGGATGTATATGCCGCGACATTGACAATATTTAAGAACGGTGTGAATGTCGGTACAATATCACCAGAGCGCCGCTACTACATAAACGCGAAACAGCCGACGACAGAGGTTAGCATAAGGTCAACTCTTATTGAGGACCTTTACATCATCATGCCAGGAATCACAGAGTACGAGGAAATCACTTTAAGCGTGACTGTTAATCCTCTTCTGGCATGGATATGGGTAGGTAGTACAATCATGGTACTCGGCGGATTGCTGGCAATAATACCAAAACGTAAAAAGAGGTTAGTATGATAAAAATAATGAAAAATAATTCAATCACTGTAGTTATGATTATAGCAGCTCTCTTTCTGTTATATTCTCCACTTGACGCCAACGCGCTTAACGTAAGCGAGGTTGAAGCGAGCCTTATCTGTTACGCGTGTCCTGGTGAGCCACTCAATATTGACCGTTGCGGTGGTGGTGACCAGATGAGAGCGATCATCAAAAGAATGATCGGTGAGGGAAAAACAAAACAAGAGATACTCGACGTCTTTGAAAAACAGTATGGAGAGACTATACTTACAATACCACCTAAACGGGGCTTTAATCTGGTAGCGTATGTAGCGCCTTTTATCGGACTGCTCATTGGTGCTGTAGTCGCGTTTTTGCTTCTGAAAAAGTGGGGTATCACCCCACAAACCGCTGGCGCTGGAGCGGGGAGCGCGGCGTTAAGTAACAACATACAAAAAAAAATTAATGACGAGTTAAGCAAGCTCGATGAGGAGGAGTAAACATGCTTACATTTACTATACTATTCGCGGTAGCGACTTCTATATATATTCTCTTCCCACTTATAGTGCCGCCTTCTGAAAGACTGTTCACTGTAGCTGTATCTGAAGATGATGCTGTCAGCGCTATGCAGACTGATAAAGAGCTATACCTGAAAGCGATCAAAGATATCGAATTTGAATACGCTTCTGACAAAATAAGTGAAGAAGATTATAACCAGCTGAAAAAGATGTACAGCCTTAAAGCTTATGAGGCTATTGAAAAATTAGAGGAGCTTGCAAATACTCCAGAGAAATATGATGAGTGATTCGGCCTTCTTAAAAATAGAGCGGCTGAAAAAGAGCTATGATGGGGTGAACGCCTTAAACGGTATTGACCTCACTCTGGCTAAGGGCGACTTCCTTACGATATTCGGACCGAACGGAGCCGGGAAGACGACCCTCTTGAAAATCATCGCGACTCTGCTCAAACCGACATCCGGTGGGGTTACTATATCTGATTATGATATCGAAGAACACCCAGAAGAGTTCAGGAACTCTGTCTCGGTTATATCACACCAGTCACTGTTGTACAACGAGCTTACCGCAAAGGAGAACTTGGAGTTTTATGCCGATATCTACAGCATAAAGAAGCCGGAGGAAAAAGTGGCTGAGCTCTTAAAGCTTGTCGGGCTTTACGAGAGGAGAAATTCCAAACTCTCTGAGTTCTCACGCGGAATGCAACAGCGTATCAGTATCGCGAGGGCGCTTATCAACGAGCCCTCTTTGATCCTTCTCGATGAACCGTACTCCGGGCTTGACCAGCACTCATCAATGCTGCTAAAAAAACAGCTAGTAAAACTGCATGATGATAAACGAACGATAATACTGGTCACACACAACCTAACTTTCGGAATGGAGAGCGCCACAAAAGTCGGTATTCTGGTGAAAGGTAAAGTCGCCTTCTTCAAAGATAGGGATGAGATCGATGACGATAATTTTGATGATACATACTTTAATTACGTAGGTGGTAAAACCATCTAAGTGGCTAAACTAGAAACATATTTTAAAGGGATCTCGCAGGGAATTATTAATTAATGAAAAATATCATTACTATAATAAAAAAAGACTTGAAGATGGAGTTTCGGAAAAGAGAATCTCTCACTTCTATGCTTTTTTTCGGGATACTCGTACTTGTTATCCTGAACATCGCCATCGGTACCGGACAAAAAATAGCGCCATCGATATCCGGTGGAATACTCTGGGTTGCGATAATCTTCTCCGCCGTGTTAGGGTTGGACAGGGTCTTCTCCAACGAAAAGGAGAACCGGTGCATTGACGGTCTGCTATTATCCCCGATAGAACCAGAGACTATCTTCATAGCGAAGATGACCGTAAACTTTATCTTTATGATTATAGCTGAGATAATACTTATACCTACATTTCTTGTACTATACAACAGCGCGGTGTCATTCGAGAACTTACCGATGTTTATCGCTATAATCATGTTGCTTAACTTAGGTTTTTCATCCGTCGGGACACTGCTCTCGGCGATAAGCTCCGGCACAAGCCGGAACGATATTATGCTACCGATACTACTCTTCCCAATACTGATACCGCTCATCGCGGCGACAGTAAAAGCGACAAGCGAACTGCTAAGCGGGAGCGGGGTGGATAAATACTTGTCGTGGTTATACCTGACCATGGCGTTTGACTTTATTTTCTTTGGTAGTAGTTACTTATTATTTGAACACGTAATAAAGGAGGGATAGTCTTTGAAGACTTTGGTAAGTATTACCGCCGCGCTTTTTTTAGCGGCTATATATTTGATTTTTTTCTACACACCGACAGAAGCGGTGATGGGGTTGGTGCAGAAAATATTTTACTTCCACCTGCCGCTCGCGTTTACGAGTTTTTTCTCGTTTTTCCTCGCGTTTATCTGCGGTATTCTTTACCTAGTGAAAAAAGACGCGAAGTGGGACTTATATAGCGCGTGTAGCGTTGAGATCGGCGTAGTGCTGACGACGTTGGTGCTTATCACCGGTTCACTCTGGGCACGTCCTATCTGGAACACCTGGTGGACATGGGATCCAAGACTGACGACAGCGTTGATACTCTGGCTCATCTACGTCGCGTACCTCATACTCAGGATGTCGATCGAACAAGAAGGGAAAAGAGCGTCTTTTTGCGCTGTTATGGCTATCATCGGCTTTGTTGACGTACCGATAGTCTTTTTTTCCGCGCGACTCTGGAGGACGATCCACCCGGTTGTAATAGAAAAGGGTAAGATCAACCTCGCGCCTTCTATGAAGCTATCGCTATTACTAGCTATGATCGCTTTTTTCGCGCTTTGGGCGATACTATTCAGGATAAGGTCACAAACGCTGTTTTTGAACGCGAGAATAAAAAAACTAAACAACAAATTATTAGAGGAGGCATAAATGAAGAATATAGAGTTTCTGGCCGCGGCTTATATGTTTATCTGGGGCGGGATATTTTTATACATCACAGTCATAGCAGGTCAGCAAAAAAAACTGCTACAAAAAGTTGAGATGCTTGAAGAACTGTTTAATAAGGGGGATGGTGAGTAATGAAAGCAATGGAAATCTCAAAAACGAGAAAAGAAAAAAGCGTCATCATATTTTTTATGTTGACGCTTGCGGTTATCGTAATAATGGCAATAGCCAATCCACAACCGCCAGGGGAACATGACGAGCATAACTCATCCGCTTCAGGAGCTTCTATCCAAGAGCGTATAACTCAGGTAAAAGAGAGACTTAGCTCGGATCCAAACAATGTAAACGATCTTATTACTCTCGGCGACTTATACCTGGACAACAACCAGCTAAAAGCAGCTCTCAACGAGTTTAGTAAGGCAGTACGCTTAGAGCCGCAAAACGCGCACGCACTGGGCGATCTTGGTATCACTTATCAAAGATCAGGTTTTTATGATAAATCTTTTGACGCGTTCAAAGCTCTTGAAAAGATAGATCCTAATGATATATCAGCGCTTTATTATATCGGAATGTTAAACAAGTATTACAAAAAAGATAATACAGAAGCTCTTAGATATTTTGAGTTGCTATTATCAAAAAATCCTGACCCGCAACTTGTGGATAACGTTACAAAAGAGATGAACAGTATGAAGGCTGGAGCAGAACAATAATTTTGATATTCACCAAGTTGCACTCGGCTTGAGTGTAGCTTGGTGAATATATATCGCATCGCCCTACCCCACCATGACTACACATTTTATTCTACAAACATCCTTATATATGCTATACTATTTCAAAAAAATAATTAAGATTACCTGTTTCTAATGAATTTCTAACATTACTATGCTAGTATTTAATTATATTACTGCTAAGTAAGGTGAAAAATGAGCAAAAAAACTGTATTAATCGTTGAGGATGAAGAAAGTATCCTGGAAGTGCTATGTTATAACCTGAAGAAAGAAGGGTTTCGCACTATAGGCACTACCTCGGGGGAGGATGCCATAGACCTGACAAAGCAGAACCTGCCGGATTTGATTCTGCTTGATTTAATGCTCCCGGGTATCAACGGGCTCGATCTGTGCAAATACATAAAGAGCGATGACGCGACCAAACATATACCAGTAGTTATGCTGACAGCTAAGGGAGAAGAATCAGATATAGTTTCCGGCTTAGAGCTTGGGGCAGACGATTACATCACCAAACCATTCAGCCCGAAGATACTGATCGCCAGAGTGCGGGCGGTACTGCGCAGAGACGCGAATGATGATCCAGCTTCAGAAAATAACATAGTCAATATACACAATATCGAAATAAATCCTGGACGGCACGCCGTGTCGGTTGCGAGAAAGCCTCTGAAACTCACACTCTCAGAGTTCCGGTTGCTCCATTTTCTCAGCCTTAGACCTGGGTGGGTCTATACCCGTTACCAGATCGTCGACGCGATACATGGCAGTGACTATCCGGTGACTGACCGGGCTATCGATGTCCTTATTGTGAGCCTGCGGCGAAAGCTCGGTAGCGCGGGCAAGCTTATTGAAACAGTTCGCGGTATCGGATATAAAATGACCGAGGGAAGTTAATGCGTAAAAAACGTTTGATCTGGCAACTATACCCATCATATTTTTTGATAGTTTTGATTTCGATATTATCAGTGACGTGGTACGCGTCTATAACGTTTCGCGCGTTTTACATCGACCAGATAGCCGCGGATCTCGAGGCACGCTCAAACCTTCTCGAAAACCGTGTCTCAAAACTGATAATAAACCACAACGAAGAGAAAATTGACGCCCTGACAAAAGAGCTAGGTAGCGCCACCTCTATGCGGATTACCGTGATACTGCCAGATGGCGCTGTCGCCGGGGATACAGAAAACGATCCCGCGCGGATGGATAATCATTCTGACCGCCCAGAAGTGATCGACGCTCTGTCCGGCCATACCGGCTCCTCAATAAGGTTCAGCTACACTCTCAACCAAAAAATGATGTACGTCGCAATACCGGTAGAGTCAAACGGAAGCATTGTGGGCGTCCTGAGAAATTCACTCCCGCTCACCTTCATCGACAAGGCTCTCAAGGTAATATATATAGAAATAATTTTTGGCTCTATTGTCGCGATAATATTAGTCGCGGTTATCAGCCTCATCGTATCAAAACGTATCAGCAACCCCTTAGTGGAGCTGAAACGTGGCGCGGAACGTTTCGCGAAGGGGGAATTAAAGCATAAGCTGCAAATCTCAGCGTCATACGAGATAGGCGCTCTGGCAAACGCGATGAACCAGATGGCCGCACAGCTGGACGAGAGGATCAGCACGATCGAGCTTCAGCGTAACGAACAGAACGCTGTCCTGTCGAGTATGGTAGAAAGCGTGATCGCTGTTGATATGAACGGAAACCTGATGAGTGCAAATCAAGCAGCGGAAAAGCTTTTTGGCATTAATCTCAAGACTTTAGAGGGGCGTAATATCCAGGAGGCGGTAAGAAACTCTGATTTTCTTCAATTTGTGACGCGGGCGCTTGACAGCCACGAGCCTATTGAAGAGGATATCATACTTAAAGATGATGGCGAACGCTTCCTAGTCGCGCACGGCACTACTATTCGTAATTCTTCCAAAAAAAGTATTGGCGCGCTTGTCGTACTTAATGACGTTACCCACATACGACGGCTTGAGAATATACGCCGCGATTTTGTGGCGAATGTTTCCCATGAGATAAAGACCCCCCTTACATCAATAAAAGCTTTTGTGGAAACATTGCTAGATGGTGCTGTAAACAACCCTGATGAGGCGGATCGTTTCCTTAAAATAATCGCTAAACAGGCTAACAGACTGAACGCTATCATTGAAGATCTTTTGACACTCGCAAGGATAGAACAGAGCGGTAAAGAGCTTGAGATATTAACCCAGAACGTTAAAATCACCGACATCATACAGGTAGCGATACAGACTTGTAAAGTAAAAGCGTCAGAGAAGAATATCGACCTTACCCTTGATTGCGACGACTCACTTTCCGCCAGCCTTAATCCGCAACTTATTGAACAGGCTCTTGTCAACCTGATTGAAAACGCTATCAAATACAGCGAGCCAAATAGCGCGGTAAAGATTTCAGCTCATGTTAAGAGCAGCAAACTGCTGATATCTGTCAGCGACCATGGGTGCGGCATATCTAAGGAACATCATGACCGGCTTTTTGAGCGCTTCTACAGAGTCGATAGGGCCAGGAGCAGAAAACTCGGTGGTACAGGGCTCGGGCTCGCCATAGTAAAGCACATATCAAAAGTTCATGGCGGAGATGTAAGCGTTGAGAGCGCCTTAGGGAAAGGTAGCGCCTTCTCTATCGAACTGCCGCTATAATATTTTTCACCAAATTCTCACGAGAGCCTAACATAAATCTAACATTACAAAGTTATAATTCATTTGTATTTAAAAAAAAATACACTATAACTTTAAGTAATGGGAGGATTTCATGAGAATATTTTCAAAAGCAAAAAACAATATCTTCAAAATCACGGTAATCTGTTCACTCGCGCTGGCGCTGTTTATCGGGTGTAGCCGGGATAACAAAGCCGCTGACAACAACAGTATCACAATCAAAGGTTCAGACACAATGGTACACCTTACCAGCGCATGGAGCGAAGCCTTTATGACCGCGAACAGCAATTATGAGGTGTCTGTCACCGGTGGAGGCTCAGGTACCGGTATCGCCGCACTACTGAATGGCACCACCGATATCTGCATGGCATCCCGTAAGATGAAGCAGAAGGAGCTGGACATTGCCAGCCAGAAAGGGTTCAATATTAAAGAAATAGTTGTAGCGTTAGACGGTATCGCCGTAATTGTGAACCCGGAGAACCCGATAAACGAAATGACAGTTGAGCAGATCGGTAAGATATACAAAGGAGCATACGAAAACTGGGGGCAGCTGGGAGCGCCAAAAGAAAAAATAATCGTACTCGCGCGCGAGTCAAGCTCCGGGACGTATGTCTTCTTCCAGGAGCATGTCCTGAAAAAAGCTGACTACACCACTAAAGCGCGGCTGATGCCAGCTACTTCATCGGTCATACAGTCAGTATCATCTGATAAGTGGGCGATCGGGTATGTTGGGCTCGGTTACGCGCTTGACGCGAAGGTAAAAGTAAAAGTCATCGCGGTAAAGAGAGACGCCGACGCGACACCAGTCTTACCATCAAGCAAAACTGTGAAGTCAGGGGAGTATTCCATCGCGCGACCGCTTCACCTATACGTAAACTATGACGCTCCTGAAGTGGTGAACGCTTTTATAGACTACTGTTTGGGCGAAGAAGGGCAGAAAATTGTAAACGATTCAGGATATGTTACGGTAAAGTAAATGAAAAAAATTGTTACAAAAGAAAAATCTATTAAACTGATAATGCTCTTAGCGGCCTCGACAAGTATTTTTATTGTGTTGCTTATCTTCCTCTTCTTAGCTAAAGAGGCCGCGCCGTTTATCTTCAAACCCGGCCTGTCAGAACTCTTTACCGCACGCTGGGTACCGGTCTCATTCCAGAAGGAATCTTTCGGTATACTACCGCTCGTCACCGGCTCACTCCTCGTGACTATTATCGCGACGTTGATCGCGGTACCGATCGGGGTATGCGGCGCGATATACATATCTGAGGTGGCGACGAGTGGTGAGAGAAGATTTTTAAAACCGTTCATAGAGCTTCTTGCCGGTATCCCTTCAGTTGTTATCGGTTTCTTTGGGCTTACAGTGCTGGCGCCGCTGGTCAAGTCCGCCTTCGGTCTTCAAACAGGGCTAAACGCCCTAACTGGAGCGCTTTTGCTGGCGCTTATGGCGATACCGACGATTGTGTCGATCTCTGAAGACGCGATAAGAAGCGTACCAAAGTCGTATAAAGAAGGCTCGCTCGCTTTAGGGGCTAGCAGGCTCGAGACGATCTGGAAAGTCACCACCCCGGCGGCGCTACCGGGGATTATTGCCGCCTCGATGCTCGGGATGGGGCGTGTGGTCGGTGAGACAATGGCTGTCATGATGGTCACCGGTAACGCCGCGCAGATAACAGCGTCACCGCTTGAGTCCGTCCGTACTATGACCGCCACTATCGCCGCTGAAATGGGGGAAGTTCCATTTGGTAGCGTTCATTACAGGGCTCTATTTTGCGTCGGTATTGTTCTGCTTCTGTTGACTTTTACGATAAACATTATCGCGCAAAGAGCGTTAAAAAAATACAGGGATATCTAAATGAAAAATAAATCCTCTGAAAAATATGTATATGCCGCGATGCGTTTTACGACATATCTGGTCATACTGGTTATCGCGTATATTATTATTGATATTGTCTGGAATGGAATAGGTACGCTGAGCGTTGAGTTTTTGACTGCCGCCCCAAAAAAGAGCGGCGCCGAAGGTGGAATATTCCCAGCGATAATCGGCACTCTATATTTGGTGACTGGTACGATATGTATCGCGTTACCGCTTGGTATGTCGAGTGCGGTCTACCTCTCAGAATATGCTTCTCCGGGCAGGCTGACGAACATAATCCGCCTTGCGATCATCACCCTTGCCGGTGTCCCATCGATAGTCTTCGGGCTCTTCGGGCTCGGGCTCTTCGTAATATTTCTGAACTTCGGCACATCGATACTAGCCGGAAGCATGACGCTCGCCTGTCTGATTTTGCCGACGATCATCGTATCTAGTGAAGAGGCGCTTAGAACCGTACCACAATCATTGAGGGAAGGTAGCCTCGCGCTCGGAGCCACAAAATGGCAAACAATCTATAAGAATGTACTCCCGTATTCAATACCCGGAATGATAACCGGCTCGATATTAGGGATCGGGCGCGCGGCGGGAGAGACCGCGCCGATACTTCTTACAGCGGCGGCGTTCTTCCTCCCAAAACTACCTAATTCCGTATTTGATCAGGTGATGGTTCTGCCGTACCACCTTTATGTGTTGGCGACCCAGCACCCTGACGTGACAAAAGTAAGGCCGATGCAGTATGGTACGGCACTTGTGCTACTGCTCATGGTTCTTGGAATAAACCTGGTAGCGATATTGATTCGCGGCCATTTCAGAAAGAGGTATAGATGGTAAAAATGACTACTGAAAACAACAAAGCAAAAACTAAGATCAGTGTGACTAACCTTGACTTTTATTACAGTGCCGTGCAGGCGCTGTTTGATATTTCTATCGACGTTCCCGCCAAGCAGGTCACTGCGCTTATCGGTCCCTCAGGGTGCGGAAAATCTACATTTTTACGTACACTTAACAGGATGAACGATACTATCCCGGGGACAAAATATGATGGCAAGATCCGCATCGATGATAAGGATATTTACGCGCCCTCTACCGATGTGGTCGCGCTCAGAAAAAAGGTCGGTATGGTCTTCCAAAAGTCTAACCCGTTCCCGAAATCTATTTTTGATAATATCGCTTACGGTCCACGGATCCACGGGACAAAAAAGCAATCAGAACTAAGCGAAATAGTAGAAAAAAGCCTTGACCGCTCCGGCCTCTGGAATGAAGTGAAAGACCGCCTGCATAAGAGCGCTCTCAAGCTCTCGGGCGGTCAGCAACAACGGCTATGTATAGCGAGAGCGCTGGCGGTAGACCCCGAGATACTCTTGATGGATGAGCCTGCGTCCGCGCTCGACCCACAAGCTACGGTAAAAATAGAAGAGTTGATCGAGGAACTGAGAGCAGATTATACGATTATCATTGTCACGCACAACATGCAACAGGCGGCAAGAGTATCGGGTTTTACGGCATTCTTCTACGAGGGAAAGCTGGTCGAGTTCGGGGAGACTGAGAAGCTCTTCACCAAGCCGCAAAAGAAACATACTGAGGATTACGTTACCGGTCGTTTTGGTTGATCTATAACAAAAAAGAGACCGCAGAAGCAACAAATTATTGTAGAATACTGGAGAAGTTAAATGACGACACACTTGAGAAACGAGATAGAAAAATTAAAAAAAAACCTACTGTCAATCAGCATACTTGTGGAGGAATCCTTGCGAGACGCTGTGTTCGCTATAACAAAAAGAGATAAAATACTCGCGGCTGTAGTGATTGAAAAAGATGAGGATATCGACCAGATGGAAGTCTATGTCGAAGAAGAATGCCTGAAAATACTGGCGCTCTACCAGCCGGTCGCGATTGACCTTCGTTTTATTGTCGCTATATTAAAGATAAACAATGACCTAGAGCGTATCGGTGATCTTGCCGTCAATATTGCTGAGCGTGGTCTCTTTCTTGCCGGTCAACATAAGCTTGATGTGCTTTTTGACTTTCCGGGGATGGCTGAAAAAGCTCAAGCTATGCTGAGAAACAGCCTCGACTCTTTGGTGAACATGGATACCGAGCAGGCTCGTGAGGTGTGCGCCGCGGATGACGAAGTAGATGACATGAACCGTCAGATGTATGTTCAGGTAAAAGACGGTATTCGCAGCCACCCTGAGAATATCGATTCGCTGATACATATTCTCGGGGTTTCACGCCATCTTGAGCGGATAGCTGACCTTGCCACTAACATAGCTGAAGATGTAATATATATGGTAGAGGGAGAAATAGTCCGACACATGACTGAGGATTTTAGCAGTTAGTTGTAGGTTGCTGTTAGGCGATAGCCGTAACGCAACAAAAAACATTATTTTAATGGGATGTTTAGAGCCTAGATCCCCGATAGAAGCACTCGGGGATGACGGTGGTGGCGCACTCGGGGATGACGATGGTTAATGACAATGACATAATTCCTATCTTTTTAATTATAAAAAAAAGGGCGGCCAATCAGCCGCCCTTTTTCAGTAATCACATGTTTTGTTACATTTCTATCATCTGCTGAATATCAGCTTTTTCGATCAGATCTTCTATGTAAGCCGCGAATACTTCGGAAGCTTTATCATTTCTCAGATTTTTAGCAATGACTGCTTTTTCCTTTTTGTAGTCGTTCATGTCAATCTCTTCTTTACCGGAAAATTTTATGAGGTAAAAGTAGTTATTGATGTTGTAGACCTTATTTGGGTATGGATTCTCTGTGCTGAGTCCAAAAGCCGCACCGGCAATTTCTTCTGAAACACCTATCCCGGGTATCGTAGGGTTAATACGTGTAAATGATTTAGGCGCTTTTCCCTCTTTCGCGTCTTTTTTACCTTTAGTAGGTTGTATCTTGAGCTTGAGCTTTTTAGCTACATCCACGAGCTTCGCGCCGCCCTGCACTTCTTTCAGCGCTTTATTCGCGGCGGCTTCAGCCAGCTCAGCGCTTTTAGATTTTTTATAGTTTATAGCAACCTCGGCCTTCACCTTGTCGAACTCTGGGATGTTCGCCGGAATCACTTCGATCACCTTGACGATATATCTGCCTCTGCTGATATCGATAGGGAAACTGACACCACCAGCCGGTAGCTCAAGTATCTCCTGGTGCAGTTTGTTGCTCTCACCTATACCGGGAATCTCATCACCAAAAGCGAGTGGTGGTGGAGTGATAACCGCCAGACCGTTTTTAGCGGCGTAATCAGACAGCGACATATTCTCATCCTTAAAGATATCTCCGCGCGCTTTTTTAGAGGCTTTGCTGATGCTTTCTTTTCCCTTTTCAAGAGCGACCATTAAGATCACATTTTCTTTTACTGTCTCAAGCTCTTTGACTTTCTCCGCGAATTTTCCATTCACTTTTATAATGTGATAGCCTTGTGTGGATTCAACCAGGTTATAGTTATCCCCGGGCTTCATGCCGGCAACAACACTTTTGACGCTTGGCTCAGCAAGTATGCCAGTGCCGACTGTCACGACCCCAATATTACCGCCGTTATCTTTTGTCTTTTTGTCCTGCGAATACTCCTTCGCGAGCTTTGCGAAATCGTCACCTTTTTCAAGCTTGGCAATTACGCCTTCAGCTTTCTTTTTCACATCTTCAGCTTGCTGCGGATCATCACCAACAGTATGGCTGAAGAGTATGTGGCTTAAATCCACCTGCTCTTTCTGGATGTAATCTTCACTGTTCGCGTCATAGTAGGCCGTTATCTCAGCGTCTGTCACATTCGCTTTTTCCTGCTCGGCGTAATCCTGATTGTCAAAAGCGAGAATCTCAACTTTCTTCTTTTCAGGAATTTCAAAGTATTTGTTATTGTTGTCAAAGTAAGTTTTTAACTCATTCTCAGTGACTTTTACTTTCGACTCGTAGTCAACCGGGTTGAACTTTAGAAAATTAACAGAAACTTTCTCGTTCTGCCTTTTATACTCATTTAGTACTTCAGCTTCGCTTGTCTGCACAGAGTCAGAAACGATATCTTGTATTTTTTTCTTGATCAGAATGTCGCGCCTGCCTTCCTCAAATTCAGTGGCTGAGATTCCGCTATTCTTTAATACCTCTAAATACTGACTCAGGTTGAAAGCGCCACTCTGCTGAAATTCAGGGAATGTCTGGATCGCGTTCGCGACTTCCTGGTCATTGACAGAGACATTCAGTTTTTTTGCCGCCTGCTTGATCAGTATATCTTTTACTAGCTCATTTAGCGCTTTTTTCCTAAAATTATACTTTACCAGCATTGCGTCTTTTGTGGCGCTGTCTATTCCAAGGCGCTCTAACTGCCTCGTGAAGTTCCGCAACATGATTCTCGCTGTCTTATCATGCTCGGCAAGAGTTATATCAACTCCATTAACAGTCGCGACCAGCACGCTCGATCGCTGGTTGTACCCACCGAAACCCCAAAAAACGAATACAAGGGTGATTAATCCCAAAACTACTTTGATTATGATGTTTTGCACATGTTTACTTAGAAGATCCAACATTTAATTATTTTCTCCTTACCTTTTATATTTTATATAACTTTTTTTCTTTTTCAGAGAGCGTCATACTAAGGTAATCAGTAAAAAAAAGCAACATTTTTTTAATATTTTTCTTGATATATTCAAATCTCTTTGATATATTGACATGAATTTTGATCATGCGATTTTCACCCAGGTTGACCGACCTTATTGATTCAAGGAGAATTTGTATATGTTTTTGCTAGATGCCCTGTTTGGTCTCTTTTCAAATGACTTAGCTATTGACTTGGGTACTGCTAATACCCTGATCTACGTAAAAGGAAAAGGAATTGTTGGTAACGAGCCCTCTGTCGTCGCGGTACAGAAGGACAATAAACGCAAAGTACTCGCCGTAGGCAAGGAAGCGAAAAGGATGCTTGGACGGACTCCGGGCAGCATCGTTTCCATCAGACCGATGAAAGAAGGTGTCATCGCCGACTTTGAGGTGACTGAGGCAATGCTTCGCTACTTCATAAAAAAAGCGCATAACCGCCAGACGCTCGTGCGTCCAAGGATCGTCATCAGTGTTCCTTCTGGTATAACTCAGGTAGAAAGACGAGCGGTAAAAGAATCCGCGTTTTCTGCCGGCGCAAGGGAAGTATACCTAATAGAAGAACCTATGGCAGCCGCTATCGGCGCCGGGCTACCGATCACTGAGCCTACCGGCAACATGATCGTCGATATTGGTGGTGGTACCACCGAGGTTGCGGTCATCTCACTGGCGGGTATCGTATACTCGCGTTCAGTAAGGATCGCGGGTGACAAACTCGATGAAGCTATCGTGCAGTTTGTCAAACGAAAGTATAATCTCCTCATCGGTGAGAGAACCGCTGAAATAATAAAAATGGCTATCGGTACCGCTCACGCCGGCGAAGATGAAGAACTTGACGGCGCGATAACAATGGAGATCAAAGGACGTGACCTTGTAGATGGCATACCGAAGACACTGACAATCAACTCTGTTGAGATCAGAGAAGCGATATCAGAACCTGTCAGGGCGATCGTTGAAGCGGTAAAAGTCGCGTTGGAGAGGACTCCACCAGAGCTTGCTTCTGATATTGTCGATACCGGAATCGTGCTTGCCGGAGGCGGGGCAAACCTGAAAAACCTTGACATACTCCTGAGGGAAGAGACTGGTCTACCGATCATGATAGCTGATGATCCGTTGTTGGCAGTCGTGCTTGGCGCCGGTAAGATCTTAAACGAACTAGAGCTGCTAAAAGAAGTCACTACTTGATTCCATAACTTACGTGTAAGAGCTTAAAATATGCTTAATTTCATTAGACAGCACAGGCTTGCCATAATTTCCATAGCTCTGTTTTTTATTTCTTTAAACATCTACTCAGCGAATATTAAGTCAAGAAATGACCTGAACGGATTTCAAAGGTTGATTGTCGATATAACAATGCCGGTGCAGAACCTGACCGGCAATATTACGTCGTCATTTTACAACACTATAGATTCGTATATTTTTTTGGTAAACGCGAAAAATAAAAACATCAAACTAAAGAAGGATGTCAACAAGCTGAACGCTAGGATCGAAGAGCTAAAGGAGCTTGAGATCGCGAATGATCGCTTGCGTGGGCTTCTTGACTTTAAGAAAACTCTAAAAAACAAAGTTGTTTCCGCTGAAGTCGTATCGAGAGGCCCCTCAAACTGGCTTAACACAATAATCATCGACAAGGGGGAAAATGACGGAATTTTCCCAGGTCTCGCGGTTATCACCGAAAACGGTATAGTCGGTCACACAATATACACTTCAAACAACTATTCTCAGATACTCTTGATGGTAGACAAGAACAGCTCAGTTGATATTATCGACCAGCGAAGCCGTGCGCAGGGGATCGTCAAGGGATCTAAAGACAACCTATGCAAAGTCGATTATGTATTAAGCAAAGAGGACGTAAAAGTCGATGATATAATAATTTCTTCGGGGCTCGACGGCATATACCCGAAAGGTCTTCTGGTCGGGCAGATACAAGATGTGACGAAAAACCGGTACGATCTGTTTCAAAAGGTTACGCTAAAACCGTTCGTGGACTTTGACAAACTAGAAGAAGTCCTTATAATCATAAGAGAGAAAGAGCTGTTAGAAGAGATCCAGCAAATAACTGAAAATAAAGAGCTATGAAACACAAATTAACATTAATATTTTTTGCGATAGCCACCATGACCGTATCAATGATGCTGGCGTATTACTTCCCCGCTATCAAGGCAAAGCCCGACCTCTTTTTGATCTTCGTGGTCTTCATCGCTATCACATCTGACAAAACGTCTGATATATTCATCGCGTTTTCTCTCGGGTACATATTTGATATATTATCAGGTTGCCCGGTTGGCTTATACGCCATGCTGAGAACGATAACATTCGTTGCGCTACGTTTATTCAATATGAACCTCTTCTCTAAAAACGCTCTCTTCTTCACTATCACTACTTTTATGATAAGCGTTCCTGACTCCATTTACCTCGGTTACAGATTCAATTACGCGTCCGGCTTTTTCAGCATATTAGGTCACGCGCTATATTTATCATTCATAAACGCCGGAACAGCTTTGTTGCTCTATCCACTGTTGGAGAAGCTCGAGCATAAGTTCTTGATCTCACGAGAAGAAATAAAAGGAAACTATTAGTTGACAGTATCAAACCGGTTCAGCCATAAGGCCTACAAAAAAAGGTTCGTCGTATTCGCTACAGCGATGATATTTTTCTTTGCCATACTTACTGTACGCCTATGGTATATGCAGGTAGTACGCGCGGACTACTACAAGAACCAGTCAGAGAATAACAGGATACGCCTGCGTACGATCAAAGCTAGCAGAGGCACTATCTTTGACCGGAACGGTGAGATATTGATAGATAACCACCCATACTTCAACCTTGCGGTAGTACCTGAAAACGTCTCGGACCTCGCAAAGCTTCTCGATACACTCGCCACAGTGATAAATATAGATAAAGAAAAAATAATGACGAGTCTGGAGAAAAGGCGTACTCCTGACTTTGTACCTCATACAATAATCGAAAATCTATCCAGGGAAGAAGTCGCTAAGATAGAAGCTCACAGGCTTAACCTGCCGGGAATAGAAATAAGCGTTGAATCGATCCGATACTACCCATACCAGACGCTCGCGTCTCACATAATCGGCTATTTAAGCGAGATAAACGAGCTGAAGCTAAAAATGGATAAGTATAAAGGTTACAATTCCGGTGATCTACTAGGGACTTTCGGGATAGAGAAGACATACGAAAAATTTTTGAAGGGTAAGGATGGTCTCAAACAGGTGGAGGTAAATGCTGTCGGGCGTGAGCTGAATACTCTTAACATGAAGAAGGCAGAGCCCGGAAACACTCTTTTCCTGACGCTCGACGCGAAGTTGCAGGAGTTTGTGGAGCGCTCATTTAAAGGTAAGGCTGGCGCGGTAGTAGTCATGGATGTAAAAAACGGTGATATATTGGCACAACTCAGCAAGCCGAACTTCAACCCGGCGCTTTTTGTCAAGGGTATATCATCAAAAAACTGGAGAGCCCTCGCGGATAACCCGCTCAATCCACTACAAAACAAAGTGATCAGGGGGCAATATTCACCCGGCTCTGTATTCAAGATGGTCGTCGCCGCCGCCGCGCTCGAAGAGGGTGTTATAGCGAAAAACAGCATATTCAAGTGTAGCGGCACATACAGACTCGGAGATATGCGCTACAAGTGCTGGAAACGGTGGGGACACGGAAAGGTCAACCTTACTGAAGCGATAGCTCAATCATGCGATGTTTACTTTTATAACCTCGGGTCAATATTAGGGGTGGATAAGATCGCTGAATACGCACACAAGTTTGGGCTTGGTGAGGCGACCGGTATTGATCTTGAGTATGAGAAAATCGGGATCATCCCAACTAAAAAGTGGAAGAGAAAAGTCAAAAATGAGAAGTGGTACGATGGCGAAACTGTTTCTGTATCGATCGGTCAGAGCTATGTGCTGGTGACTCCTCTACAGGCGGCGGTATTTACCGCGACTATCGCCAATGGTGAGTATGTGCCGGTGCCGCGCCTGCTAAAACGTATTGTGAAGGCAGATGGTACCACTGTGGAAGGTCTCCAGCCGAAAAAAGGTAAAAAACTGGATATTTCTAAAGCCACTCTGGCGATAATCAAAGAGGGTATGTTTAATGTTGTCAACAAAGCTAAGGGAACCGCGCTCGCGTCAAAACCAACGGTTGTCACCGCGGCGGGTAAAACCGGAACAGTTCAGGTTATCGCGAACAAACTAAGAGCGAAACTAGAAAATGGTCAAACAAGGTATGAGTTCGAAGACCACGCTTGGTATGTCAGCTACGCGCCTGCCGAAAAGCCGCAAATCGCTATCGCTGTCATAGTGGAGCATGGCGGACACGGCGGAAGCGCGGCGGCGCCGATAGCGAAAAAGATCATCGATTATTATTTTAAAGAGATAGCGGGAGACGACGACCATGTTTGACAGACGACTTATTTTAAATTTCGACTGGGTATATTTTTTTCTCATAGTCATTCTGGCATCGATCGGGCTTACAAACCTGTACAGTGCGTCATTCACTATCGAGAGCGCGTCGAAAGCGATATACATAAAGCAGATGCAATGGCTTAGCCTCGGTGCGTTTTTGATGACTATAATATTCATGGTAGATTATAGAAAGTTTGAGCAGTACGCTTATTTCCTCTACGCTTTCGGTATATTGCTACTAATTCTTGTACTCATATTCGGTAAGTCCGCCGGTGGCTCGCAGAGATGGCTCGCTTTTGGCAGTATCAGGGTTCAGCCTTCTGAGCCTATGAAGCTCGCGATAATATTAGCGCTCGCGAAATACTTCCACAATGACAGCGTTGTCGATTCGTACGGCCTGCGCGACTTGATCGTACCGATACTAATGGTAGGGTTGCCGGTGCTGTTGATCCTCAAAGAACCTGACTTAGGCTCTGCGCTCTTGCTGGTCATTATCGCGGCTTCTATCATGCTTTTTGTAAAAATAAGCCTCAAATCTTTTTTGGCGATCGTCATATCAGGGCTCATAACAACACCATTTGCTTGGATGGCGCTTCACTCTTATCAACGACAACGGATACTGACGCTCTTCTCACCCGGGAGCGACCCGTCTGGTGCCGGATATCACATCAACCAATCAAAAATTGCGGTTGGGAGCGGCGCGTTCTTCGGTAAAGGGTTCATGCAGGGCACTCAAAGCCAGCTGAGGTTTCTACCTGAACACCACACAGATTTCATATTCTCAGTCCTCGCCGAAGAGTGGGGATTTTTTGGTTGCTTCATAATCTTACTCCTGTTCCTCTCGCTTCTTTTGTGGGGGATAAAAATATCGAGCCACTCCAAAGAAAAATTCGGCGCCATCGTCGCGGTCGGTATCACAGCGATGCTCTTCTGGCAGATAGTCATCAATATAGGTATGGTCATCGGTGTCATGCCTGTTGTTGGTATTACATTGCCGCTCTTCAGCTACGGAGGGTCATCACTCCTGATCACCTTCTTGGCGTTTGGCTTCATGTTGAGCATCAGTATGCGTAAATTCCTATTCTAATTACTATTATTCTTTGGCAGCTTCAAGTTGAGCTTCAAGAGGCGCGTGGCAATCTATTAACAATACTTCTTGGGACTGTTGCCAAATAGAGAATTCTCCCTATTTTCAAAAAAGCTGTCGCTGTAAGTACCTGTAAAAAAAAGGGGGGGGGCGACCAGCATCGCGATGCTCGAGAGGGTGGATTGGGCAACATGCCCTTAAAAGCAAAAAAACATAAAGGAATCGACAATAACGCACCTGTTATATTAAGTGATTTAGGTCAGATAAATGTCATCTGCGGTAAGAATAATGGTGGAAAAATATCAATTTTGGAAGCTCTTAGTATAGGGGATGATCATTACTACAGTATAGGGATGAAAATAACCGAAGAAAAAACAGCGACGTTTATCGGATTCCCCCTCCCATCCTCAGGGAGGGGGCTTACACTACACACCACAAAAAAACAGAACAAAAAAAATTTGCGGTTTTTAAGTTATTCGGTATAATTAACTAAAAGCGAAATAGTAAAATGAAAACTATCTGGTGGGGAGCGTCAATGGCTGAGCGGAGAAATATAAGAAG
>JAJRXV010000252.1 GCA_024276115.1 Deltaproteobacteria bacterium | reverse complement strand
GAGACCGCATTTTATCATCAGTTCCTTCACCTTTTCGTCACGCTCAGTTTTGTCAGGGAATATTTTATGTATCTTATAGCCCTCACCGATGATATCTTTGACCTTCATGTATGGGTTGAGTGATGATGCCGGATCCTGAAAAATCACCTGCAACTCCTTTCGCTTTTGGCGCATCTGATTGTCGCTGAGGGATAAAATGTCCTCGCCGTTATAATGCACGCTACCGCTATCAGGCTCGATCAGGCGCAGTATGCACTTGCCGAGCGTGGACTTCCCGCAGCCCGACTCACCTACCAGCCCGAGTGTCTCCCCACCGCGAACCTCAAGATCTATATCTACTAGCGCGTGCAGTCGGCTCTTCTTAAAAAACACGCTACGCATCAAGAGGCTATCTTTTATGAAAAACGTTTTGTTCAGTTTTTTTATTGTGATTAATGAGTTTGACAAATTATTCTCCAAATATATTTCATACTTGCCACGCAAGTTTATTTTCAACTTGTTTGGCGAAAGGGTTTTCCTTATCTAGCTCCCACTTCAATGGATTATTGACGATGTATTCCTGTATGTCAAATAAATCATCTTCATTTCTTATAACGTGTTCGTAATAGTTGCGTTGCCAGAGCTTTTTATCGAATGAAGACCAACCATATTCTTTTACACCTCTAATGTATTTATGGGCAGTAATCGACTTAAATGCTTGAATTGTTCTTCCCAATGAATGTGTTGTGGCGCCGTAGGTGCGAATTTTGTATTCGCCCGCTTTGTTTGGGCGATCACAAGGATCGCCCCTACGTATAGACAGCGTGTTAATGTTATTTTATATTTACATATTTTTATGACATGCGACATAATGCTCGCTTCTCACTTTGACTAACTTCGGCGCCATCGCTTTACATTCATCGTCGGCAAACTCACACCTCGGCGCGAAGCGGCAGCCTTCAAAACCGTCCGCCAAAGCTGATGTAGACGGTACAGAACCTTCGATCGTCGCTAGTTTTTTATCCGCCCCCCGTCCTTTTGGTATGCTTTTGAGTAACGCTTTCGTGTATGGGTGCAACGTATTGGAGAACAGCTCTTTAGTGTTACAGCTCTCGACGATCCTGCCGGTGTACATCACCGAAACATGCTCGCAGCTGTACGAGACGACCCCCATATCATGCGTGATCAAGAAGAGCGCCATCCCCATCTCCTTCCGAAGCTCTTTCAACAAGCGCAGTATCTGCAACTGTATCGTAACATCGAGCGCGGTGGTCGGTTCGTCGGCGATCAGCAGGGCGGGCTTGAGCGAAATCGCGGTCGCGATCATCACCCGCTGGCGCATACCACCGGACAGCTGGTGCGGGTAGCTCTTTAGCCGTTTCGTAGCATCGGGGATGTGTACCTTCTTGAGTAGCTCTGTAACACGCTTTACGAGCTCCTTACCGTTTACTTTTTCATGTAGCTTGATCGCTTCGCTTATCTGGTCATATATCGTAAAAACCGGGTCGAGCGATGAGAGCGGCTCCTGAAATATCATACCGATCTTCCCGCCGCGTACTTTCTGCATCTGCTGGTCGCTTTGGCGCGTCAGGTCTGCGCCCTCAAATAGCACCTCGCCACCGGTGATAGACGCGGGAGGCGGCAACAGCCCCATGACAGAGTTCGCCGTGATACTCTTCCCACAGCCGGACTCGCCGACCAGAGCGTGAGAGCCGCCCACACCGATCCGCAGGTCTATACCATCAACGGCGTTGAACTCATGCCGCCCGTCGTTGATTTTCACCCGCAGACCTTTAATGTCAAGTAACGGCTCCACTATGAACACCTCTCTTCTAGTATTGTCAGCAGTTTATTATGTACACCGTGGAAACTCCCAGATGACATAACGAGTATTATATCGCCGCTTTTCACGCTCTTGACAACAAACTCGCAAAGCTCCTCTAAATCCGGGATGTAGCGCGCTTCGGTACCGGTTTTATTTATGTTGTCTACGAGTTTGTACGGGTCGAGCCGCTCGGTAGCATTCATCTTTTCGTAGTTGTAGACCTCACCGATGACTACCTGATCCGCGTCACCAAACGCGGTTGCGAACTCGTTCTGAAAAAAGTGCCGCCGCGATGTGTTTGACTTTGGTTCAAAGAGAGCGATTATACGCCTCTTCGGGTGCGCCTTTTTTACACCGGAGATCGTCTTTTTTATGGCGGTCGGGTGGTGCGCGAAATCATCGTATACCGATACGCCGCCAGCCTCACCGACGATCTCGAGCCGCCGTTTTACGTTCTGGAATTTCTTTATGGCGGTCGAAAACTTATTCATATCGAAGTCGATACTGTCGAGTGCCGCCACCGCGCCGAGCACGTTATAGACATTATGCTCTCCCTTGAGCGGTGAGCTGATATTGATGATGACCTTGCCATCCTTGACTACCTCAAACTCTGTCGTATCATTGCCGTAAACTATCTTCGCGGCAGAGTAGTCCGCGCGTTGGTTCTTGATACCGAAGGTCACGAGCTGGCTGTATACTTTGCTGATTATATCGGTGACGTTATCATCATCAGCGTTCGCGACGATCACGCCGCGCGCCGGAATCGTCTTTATGAGATGGCGAAACGATTTTTTTATCTCGTCTAAGTTGTCGAAAATATCCGCATGGTCGAACTCAAGATTGTTGATAAGCAAGAGGTCAGGAAGGTAGTGCAAAAACTTTGACCGCTTGTCAGAAAACGCTGTGTCGTATTCGTCCCCCTCGATCACGAAATACCCGCCGCTCTCTGGTGGGCATGCGTACCCTCTGCCGAAATTGAGCGGGATACCACCGATCAAAAAGCCGACCCGCTCACCCGCGTCATGCAGAATCCACGATATGATCGTACTCGTCGTCGTCTTGCCGTGCGTACCGGTAACGACGATCGACTGGTTCCCCCTGATGAAAAACTCCCGGATTATCTCGGGGAAGGAGACGTACTTAAGCTTGTTGTCGAGCACGTATTCGAGCTCTACGTTGCCGCGCGCGACGGCGTTACCGACCACGACGAGATCGACGTCACCGGTGATGTTCTCTGGTGATAGCGTGTCGAACGTTTTTATGCCGGACGCAGCGAGGAAATCGCTCATCGGCGGGTATAGCTCGTTGTCCGAGCCCTGCACGTTGTACCCCGCGTCCTTCAGCATTGCCGCGACCGAGCCCATCGCCGAGCCGCATATACCGATCAGGTGAATTTTTTTGTATTGTTGTCGCATGTTGCCTCGTTTCCCGTGTGCTTTTTTCCTGTCGTCCTGAACTAGTTTCAGGATCTCTAAACTGTTATCCTCGCATTACCTACCGTCATCCCCGAGTGTTTGTATCGGGGAGCTAGAATCAGTGTTTATTTTTGGGGCAATAAAGATTATTAATTTTACCCAGCTATGTTTTCAATCATTTGAACGTTGCACTTATTGTTTGTTTATTAATAAAATCAGTAGCTTCGAAATTTTCATGAGATAATATTTTTTTAATAATATCATCAACACATTTTATTTTTTTTTCAGCATTCTCTTTTGTGCAGAATTGTTCCCAATCTGCTTCAATCATTGTGATTCTTTTTTTTTCATACTCCTCATGTGGTATAGTGCCTTCATCTGTTAATGTTTCAGGCTTTGGGTGGGCTATTTGGTTTCTGAATCTCATCAGTACTTTAATATCTTGCCATGGCATTTTACTAAAATCTGTTTCTATTTCCAGGTGCTCAGTAATTAAGGTAATTTTATCACTTACTGATAATCTCTTTTCAATATTTTTTCCCCAGCACTTGTATAGTGTTTGACCCACAGAATTAGTAAACGCTTCTAAAGTAAATGCAGCAAAAACTAAGCTGGCTAAGCAGTTAAGGAAAGAGCCGTTTTCATTGCTATTAGCGTTCTTTAAGAAGAAGTCAGATGCATTGATCATTGTCCTAAAAGGATGTTTTTCAGCTTCCAAACTATAATCTACTTGATTCATTTGTATTCTCCGTTATTTTGTTGTTTACAAATAAAGCATATTACGTTAGTCCTGGATCCCCGATAGAAACACTCGGGGATGACGTTTGTGGGGTGCGTGGGATGACATTGAGTACCCCCAGCATCGTGTCCCTACGTCTTTACCCTTGTTCCCTCGAACCCTAGACTCCTCGAACCCTTTTATTTTGCAGCTCCTCATCCGCGCGATCGACGATCGCTTTGAGCTTCGGCGCTGTTTTGTCGGCGCCGGCTCTATCGAGGTAGATTTTCAGGTTGTGGACGGCCTTCCCCATGTGAGGCTCGAAGTGCGTTTTCCCTTTTTTGAGGGTGAGGAAAGCGTACGCCCCGAGCGCCTGCATCGTGCGGTGCGCGGCGGTGTAGTATAGCCGTTTTTTGAAATCATCCCGGTCGAACTCCATCTTTTTTTCTAGGTTATCGAGGTAATGATCCCAGAGCCGGTCGCGCATGTCGTACGGCAGGTTGACGAACGCGTCTATCACGAGCGTCGCGAGGTCGTACTGCAACGGTCCGACGCGCCCGCCCTGAAAATCGATAATCCGAAGCTCGTCATTTTGGAGCATTATGTTGCGTGCCTGGTAGTCCCGGTGGAGGAAGAACTTACCGGTGTTTTTCATCGCCTCCTCAGCGAGGTGTTCGAACTCATCACGCAGGTCATCGCGCTTGAGGTCGAGCTTTAAGTAACAGTTTATGAACTCTCTGAAGAAGTAACCTGATTCGTATTCGAGTATCAGCTCCTTGTCGTAGTACTTTGTCGCGTAGCACATGTTCTGGTCGAACCCTTTTATCCCTTCGGTCTGCATCGTGAGCAGTGTGTCTAGCGCACGGCGGTAGAGCTCCTCAATCTCCGGTGTCGCGCCATTTGCGGTCGCCTTCATGAAGAGAGTCTCGTCCCCGAGGTCTTCTAGGATGAACCAGCCATCGCTCTTTGAGTAATCGTATATTTTCGGGGTGAGGACACCGGCGCTCTTAAGATGTCGGCAGATGTAGTCGAACGAGTCGTTTTCGCACACCGCGTCGAGCTTTACCGCGCCCGCGTTGTTCGCGAATATGAGCGTCTCGCCGTCGAACCCGATCCGGTAGTACTTTCGGTCTGAGCCATCACCGAAGAGGGCGGAGATATCGAGCGTGAAATCGTCGTTACCGAGTTGTTTCTTTACGAATGATTTTATGTAGTCGTGCATTTTGTTTGTCAGGTTGTCCATTAAAGCTCCTTTATTTTTGACGGGATTTACAGGGGGGATAGGGGTGACAGCTCGTCCTACGGCATTTTTTCCTGTTGTCCGGTCATTTTTTCTTTCTGTTCGAATATTTTTTTTGCGAACTCAAGTGAGTCTTCCGCCATAAGTCGTGTGTTATAATAGCATAATTTTGTCAGATATTTATTTTTTATTTCGACGATCCTGTTTACGCTTTCGGCGATCCTGCCTTCATCGATCAAGCCGTTTGTGACAGCTTCGGCGAGGTCATCTATCAATTGTTCTACATCAATCCCCTTGCTAATCATATTGCTGATGATGAACATATCGACACCGGCGTTGATCGAGCGTATGAACGCCTCGCGCGTACCGTAGTTCTTCGCGATCGCGCCCATCTCCATGTCGTCAGAGATGATGAGTCCATTGAACCCGAGCTTCTTTCGCAGAAGGTCAGTGAGGATTGTTTTGCTCATCGTCGCGGGGATATTGTCGATCCGCGGGAAGAGTATATGCGCGGTCATTATTGTTTGCACACCCGCGTCAATAGCCGCCTTGAACGGTATCAGCTCGCACTGCTCAATCCCTATTAGGGTTTTATCAACCGTCGGGAGGTTTTTGTGACTATCGACCGATGTGTCACCATGCCCGGGAAAGTGCTTCGCGCAGAGGAGTATTCCGGTGCGGGCGCCTGCTTTTATGTATGCCGTCACCATTTTCGCGGTGGTATCCGGGTCAGGTGAGAAGCTTCTATCCCCGATAACTTCGTTTTTTGGGTTGATGTTAACGTCGCATACCGGGGCGAAGTTCAGGTTCACACCGCAGGCGAGCAGTTCGTGAGAGGTTATATCGGCTATCTTCCCAAGGAGAGAGAGATCATCCATTTTACCGACAGATGCCATATCGATGAAGCGGGTTGTTCCTTCTTTTATGCGGAAAACGCGGCCATGCTCATGATCTATCGATATGATGAGCGGGAGAGCTGTACTCTCCGCCAGTTTATGCAGTGAGCGGGTCTGCTCTATGACACTGTTGGCGGTGGGAGTGTTCTTCGCGTATAGTATAACGCCACCGACTTTCAGACGTTGAACGAGCTTTGTTGTTGAGGCGTTAGCTTTGGTACCGTCGAATCCGCAGATGAGCATTTGCGCGATTTTCTCTTTTAGAGTGAGTTCTTTCAAAAAAAATCCTTTTTGATTGGATTAACATGAATTGTAATGAGGAAAGTTAATCCAGAAGCATTAAGGTTTATATTATATTGTTTTTTGGGCAGAATATCAATGATATATTATGTAAAAAAATGTAACTTGAGCGGTTATTCCTCTGAGTTCGGAGGCTTGAAGGCAGGAAGGTCATTTTTAGGGCTTTTTTTAGGACATGAAGAGCCGTTATCGCTTTTTAGGGGGATAGAAGATTCGTTTTTAGTTAGAAGAACTGAATCCATTACCGAGTCGAAATCAGTAGGCTGATCAGCATTTTTTTGTGTGGTGTTGCTTACAGTCTGGTCTTGCAGAGCTTTTTCGATTCTGCCCAGAGTTTGGCTTATTCTTGCGAGCTGATAGTTGGTATCGTTTAAGATGTTTTTGACACGGAACACCACAAAAGGTAACAACACCCATAAAAAGACTAAGGCAAAGGAAAATATCACCAGAGAAAATATTAATAGTCCATAGGTGCCCCTGGCGAAAACCTCAGAAAAACTTATATCAGCAAGCTCCATCAGTCAACATCCTTGATGTCTTCATTGTTATCTTCATAAGTATTACCAAGTATATTCACCGTCTTAACTTTGGTGATACCTACATTGTTACCCTTAAAAGTATTTGTATCAATTTTTGCTGACGATTCGTCAACAGTCTTTATCGCGGACAGTGTATTGTCGCTAAAAGTATTCCCATAAATTCTTGGCGATGAAGTGTTTACAGAAAATATTCCAATCTTGTTCGCCAAAAAAGAATTATCCTGAATGAGTGCTTTTGAGTTATCAGTCAATGATATTCCAAACTTACCATTTTTGAAAGTGTTTTCAGTGATTTTTGGGAATGCTTTTCCGTATGTTCCTATCCCGCAACTGTTGTCGTTAAAAGTACTGAGTTTGATCTCAGGTTTCGCACTCTCATAAATTTTTATTCCATAGGAATTTTTAGTGAAGTTAGCGTTGGATATTACAGCTTTTGAGGCGCTTTTTATAGATATCCCGGTTTCATTCCGATAAAATATACTATCATCTAAAGTTTCCACAGCGCTATCGGTCAGCCTGACACCGATCTCATTTTTCATAAAAACATTGTTTTTGAAAACTACATTTGGACTATCGCTAAAGATGACACCATTTTTTGCCCGTTCAATTTTAACGTTTTTCAGTACAGAACCTTTGCTTCCTTCAAAGACAATTCCGCCCCAGAGTCCGATTTTTTTTGTAGACATATTTTCATAAGAGTTTGAAAAGAGGATTTCGTTCCCTTTTTTCCCCTCAGCGATCAAAGTCCCCCGCACGATCAATGAACAAAGCTGATCAGACTCTTCTTTTTTAAGGTACGGAGTTTTTTCGTCATAGTTGCTAGAAAGTGGCGAAAACATAACCAGCGCGCCTGGTTTTATTTTCAAAACGACACCCTCAGGCACGATAACATCACCGTTGACAAGTATCCACCCTTCCCAGACCTCATAATTTTTCAGTTTTCCAGAAGTAGTCGGTTTGGAAATCGCAGGTGCAATCCTCCGAATAATTCTTTTCGCTCTAGAGACCATTTTGTTATCTTTTTTTGCTAGCCTCAGGAACTTTTCGAAAGTTTTAAGCGCTTCAGGATAGTTCTTTAATTTTTTGTATGCCAACCCAAGATTGTAATATACATTTACATTCTTACCAGCGACCTTTATAGCTTCTTTGTAAGCTATTACTGAGTCACCGTAGTTCCCTTCTTTGTAAAAAGAGTTACCTCGTTTTACATACTCAGAGTAGCTTTCAGCGTGGGCATTACCTGAAAACATAAGAACTGCTAGAAAAGAGTAAAACAGAAAATTGCAAATTACTTTCATACATTATCTCCTGGTTTTTTAGCTCGCTCAAAAAAATATTATTTATGCTTACCGTCTAGAACATGTAATATTATTATAAAATTACCAATTAAGCAATATTTTTATTAAAAAATATTTAAAAAAGCATAATAACAGTGATATCTACTGGTATAAAACTTATGACAACATACTTATGAACCATGAATCATGGGGATAAATCCTTACCGAACGCAGCTTCCGCGTTAACACCGCCATTAAGCTCAAAATAACACTGCCCGATGTAGTTCTGCGCCGCCGGGGCAAGCTCAGACACCGAATACGCGACAATAAAGCTCTGAAAATCAGTAATCGCTTCCTGCTTAACCTGCTCAGCCGTCTGTCCCTCCAGCGTAGTGATACCGTTAGAGCCCACAGAGTAAGTCGGTGGAGAATAATAAGAATAATATTTGTTTTTTTGTTAATAACTTTAAAACTCTCGAATAAGCGCCGCCAAGAAATGAATTGATTCTATTACATCATTATTCCGAACAATTCTTTAGCTGAAGCTTTGGCTTTTGAAGTAGCGTAGAAATATAATGAACCTACAAATATAATAAAGAATAAAGCTGTCTATAAAAAGTCCATGGCTTTTATTCTCTACCTTTTTTACTTACCGACCGCCCGTTTTTCTGGAGAAGTCAGAACACTTCATTATCTCACTTATCTCGTTTTGGATATAGCTGTACAGGACCCCGCCCTTTTTGCTGATGAATGCCGGTACGTCAGAGTAGTTCCTGCTATGGCTGTACAGGGCGACAATAAGTATATCATCAAACCGATAGAAGGTAAAGAGCGGTGGTCTGGAGATCAGGTGAATCTCTATGTCAGCGCCGTTTTCACGCTTTAGCTTCATAAAGTGATTTTCAGCCTCCTGAATGAGGTACACAAGGTTTTCCGGCAGGTAATCAAAGCGGTCGGCGAGTTCTTTTATTGTGTGTTCATCACAATAATCTGGTAGGATCATGCGTATCTTTGAGCCTTTTTTTCTGGCGAGCGCAGAAAGGTTATCGTGGCATGTCTCACGCCAGGTCTTACCATAAGCGAACATAATATCGAGCGATCCGGTCTGACTGATAAGCCCTGACCAGTCCACACCCTTTATGAAAGCATCAGTAACATTTACAATCCCCGCGGATGGAATACCCTTAGAAGGTTTTACAATTGAGAACATCCCTCGCAAAAACTTGCGCCTTGTGACAACACTATATACTGTCGTCGCCAAAACGAGTAGCAAAAGGCTAATGACAACACCCCGCATGAGGAGCGGCTGTTCTGTTTGGGTACCTTGAGATAAGAGGAGAGTACCGGCTAGAAGCGCGCTTAGTGTCGCTGTGAGAATAGATAATCGATCTGACTTGCCGTTGAAATATTCTACAATGCCGTGCATACAACCTCCAAGTATAAGTATATTTATGAGACTCAGATCACATACCAACACATCTATGACTAAAACATATCATACACAAAAAGGCATGTCAAGGTATTTCATTAAAGTATTTTTGATTGGGTATTATTTCAAATGATTTACCGCGTTTTTGGTTGGACATACCGCGGGTAGTTTTTTATCAACAAAAAAGCCCCGGAAAGATAACTCCGGGGCTTTGTGTATAATTTTATTGTTAAAAGTACGCTTCAGCATCACACCTTCAGGTACGAGATGTTTTGCTTGAGCGATTCAGCCTGCCCCGAGAGCTCCTCAGAGGCGGACGCCAGTTCTTCAGACGCAGCCGCGTTCGACTCGGTGATCGCGGCGTTATCTGACATAGTGGCGGATTGCTCGTTAGTGGCGTTCGTTATCGCCTTCACCATCTCAACATTTTTATTGACCACTTCGATTATTTCGTTAACAAGCGTCTCAGCCTGCACTACCAGGCGGGCGCCCTCCTCGGCATGGGCGACATTTGTTTTGATGGTATCTCCGATCTCGTTTGCCGCCTGCCCGGAACGTTCGGCGAGTTTTCTGACTTCATCAGCAACCACCGCGAACCCTTTTCCAAGCTCTCCGGCACGCGCCGCCTCGATCGCGGCGTTAAGTGCGAGCAGGTTGGTTTGACCCGCGATATCTGTAATTATCTCAACAGCGGCGTTCATAAGGTGAGAACTCTTCTCAATATCCTGCATAGTCGCGTTTGTATGGCTCATAGCTTCCTCGATCTTCGAGGCTTTTTGAGCCATTTCAGTAGTACCACTATAGGTCTCTTTCGCGTTATCGGCAATTACCTGAACAGCTCTCGCGACATTTTCGAATGAAGCCGCCTGCTGTTGAGCGCCATCCGCCACCTGTTGAGAGGCGGAAGATATCTCATCAGACGCTCCGGCAAGCTGAACAGTTGAGTCCTTTATCTGTTTGACAAGCGTACTCAAATCAGCTGACATAGTACTCATGCTATTGGCAAGTATACCAATCTCATCTTGAGAATTCACTTTAAGTTGCCCGGTAAGGTCACCAGATGAGATCAACGCGGCAAACTCCGCCGCCCTTTTAACCGGTACAACGATGTTTTTTCTCAAGTAGCTGTACGCGAAAAGTACTATGCCGATCCCCACAAGTAGTATAATAACCTGAGCGCTGATCAATGCTGTGACCTTCTTCTCGGATTCTGCCTGCATAAGCCCGACGGACGCGTGCATAAGGTTTTTCAGTGGTATACTGTTCTTATTGACAAATTCGAGCGCTTCCTCCCCGACCGCATGTTTTTCCCGAACAGATAGAATGGTATTTATGTTCAATTTAAATTCACCCCATAAGGTAAACATGTCGTTCATAGCCGTCTTGAGTTTCGCTGACGGTTTTGGTATAGTCACCACACTACCGCCAACCTCTAGCTCTCCACCATCGCGTAAAGTAATCAGAGATAGTTCGAATTTGTCTCTGTCAGCTTTGAGCATATTGCCAACATCTTCAGTTGAACTCTGTATATATTGGATAGCTTCCTTCGCGATCTTCTGAGACAGCATACGCTGAGCTCCAGCGACATTGACAATTTTTGCGCTTGCTTTATTCTCCTGCAACATATTCACAACTTCGTTCATTTTATCCCTTAAGTCTATATTATTGTTTACTATAAAATCAAGAGCGCCGTAGGCGGCACTATCTTTTAGGCGTTCAGCTATTACAACTTCAATCTTAGATTTAAACTCCTGCCATAAGTTAAACACTTTATTCAATGATACTTTAATGTGCTCTGGAGGAGCTGGCATATTTACTTTCGTACCACCAAAATCTATATCGCCCCCACCCTTTAAGACTAGCAGTCTCTTTTCAAAAGCACTCATAGAAGCACCAAGCGCTCCATGCCACCCATTTGGATCACTAAGAAACAGCATGACTTCTTTAGTTATTTTTTGTGAAAGCATCCTCTGAGCTCCTGCTACATTGATGATAAGTCCATCTGCCTTTTGCTTAGAGGTGGAAACGTATGTCCACGCGAATACGGTAAATAACAGTAGTAGAAAAGCAAGCAGTATTACAGTTATTTTTGCTAGGATACTTTTTTTAATTAGTTTGACTGGATTTAGATTCATCTTCAGCTCCTATAATATATATTATGGGCATGTTGCCCAATACAATGTAGGGGAGATCCCCCCTACACTCCCGTTGGTCGCACCCCCTTTTTACGGGTACTTACAGCGACGACTTTTTCGAAAATAGGGAGAATTCTCTATTTGGCAACAGTCCCATTATTAATACTCACTACTCTAAGCACTCTGACTAGAGAGAAAGTCAATGACCATACACTAAAACAAATCATTATTTTATAGTTTACAATGAAACGGTCTAAAGTCAATTTTTTTATTGGAATAATTTCAGGAAATCCCGAAAGGTTGTTGTAAGAGTCCGTGCGAAGAACTAGTGATAAAAGAGAAACGAAAACAAATAATTACTACTGACCGCACACACGTTTATAAGGTCATATTTAAGACACAATAGCAACTAGCCGCTCAACAATGAAAGTCAAGCGACCACTTAAATACAGAAGGATTAATTAGAGATTAATTACTTGACCGCGTACTTTTTGAGAAAGCCGTCGATTACCTTGAACGCCTTATCATCGTCTGGTATCGTCGCCACAGACTCCTTTGACATCTCCGCTTCGATCACATCACTGCTAACCGGTAGCTCAGCCGCAAGCGTAAGCCCATATTTATCTATCTCATCGTACACCCGCTGGTCAAGCCCACTTTCAGGTACACGGTTGACGATGAGCAGAACTTTCCCGACTTTTAATTTTAACTCCTCAGAAAGATCTTTCAAACGCTTTGCCGCCAGAATCCCTCTCATATTCGGGTCAGAGACGATCAGCAGTATATCCGGTGAGTGCGTCGTCCTCCGGCTCATGTGTTCGAGCCCCGCCTCGTTATCTATCAAAACATATTTATAGTTGTCCGCCAACATATCGACATACTTCTTTGTCAATGTGTTCGCGTAACAGTAACAGCCAGAGCCTTCAGGCCGCCCCATTACAATCAGGTCAAACCCGGCCGCCTCGATAAGCGCTTCCTGCACCCGGTATTCAATGTAAGCGTCCTTTGTCATACCATGTGGCACGTCAGATATTTCCTCACGGATCTTACCGATCGTCACATCAACATCAACATTCAGTATCTCATTCAGGTTCGCGTTCGCGTCAGCGTCCACAGCCAGTATCGGTCCAAAATCGTTTTTCAGCAGGCTCTTCATTATCAGACCAGACACCGTTGTCTTCCCGGTACCGCCCTTCCCTGCCAATGCAATATTAAAGCTCAATGTCATCTCCTTTTTCTATATGATTGTTCCTGTCCCAGAGCTTTTCAAGCCGCCCCATGGTGTTCTTAAAGGCCGACAGATCAGTATGCGGCAGAAACATAGCCGATATATACTCATCCATAAACATCTTATTGTTACTAAGCTCGATGTTGGTCATCATCCGCGCTACCTTTGATGCCTCTGTCAACATATCCTTAGATAGCGACACCAGCCGCGCGCCCAAGAGAGAGCCGTTACCGATAAATGTAAACTTTTCGGTATCTAGTTCGGGGAGTAGCCCGATAGATATACCACGCTCAACATCGATATAATGCCCGAACCCACCAGCGATGATGAAGCTGTCAACATCGTCAAAAGTAAGCCCTACATTGTTCAGCAGAACAACACAACCAGAATATATCGCCGCCTTCGTCCTGACAAGATTCTCTATATCAACCTCATTAATCGTGATATCCCGCGTCAGTTGCGTCTCATCCTCCCACGCCAGAACATACTCATACCCAGTATCGCCCTTACGAATCCTATCGAGGTTCTTGTCGCGGTAAAACTTCCCGCTCTGATCTATCAGTCCGACTTCGAGTAGCTCGGCGACAACATCTATCATTCCTGAGCCGCAGATACCTTTCGGCTTTACATTCCCTATAACGAGTATCATCGGTTCATGGTCGTCAGGAGAAATACGCACCTGCTCTATCGCGCCCTTCGTCGCGCGCATACCGAACTTAACACCGCCTCCCTCAAACGCCGGTCCAGCCGAACATGACGTTGTTACAAGCCAGTCCTTGTTCCCGAGAACCATCTCACCGTTGGTGCCGACATCGATGTAAAGCGTCAGCTCATCGCGCAGAAACATCCCCGAACCAAGAACGCCCGCGGTAATATCACCACCGACATAGCTTGATATCACCGGAAAAGTATACAAGTAAGCGTTGTTCTCTATATTGAGACCGAGGGAACTTGCGCGTACCGGTGGGATGAAGTTAGCCACCGGGATATACGGCGCCTCCCGTATGTACTTCGGATCGAGCCCGAGCAGGATCTGCGTCATCGTCGTGTTTCCCGCCGCGACAAGATGCGTGACGTTTTCACGGTCGACACCGCTCTCCTCTATAACTTCTTCTATTATACCATTTATTGTGCTGACGATCCGCTCCTGAAGCTTTTCGAGACCGCCTTTTTTTTGAGAGTAGACTATCCTTGAGATAACATCCTCACCGTAACTGATCTGCATATTATAGTTTGACGCGCTGGCAATAGGCTCCCCTTTGCAAACATCGAGCAATTCACAATATACTGAAGTTGTACCGACATCTATGACGATGGAATAGTTACAGCAGGTCGTATTCCCTTTTTGGATGTTGATAAGCTTCGCGCCGCGCCGTGTGAGCACCACTGTCGCGGTTACGTTCCAGTCAGCCTCCCGAAGGATCTTTGACATCTTCTTTATGACCGCGAAATCAGTCGATGGCAGGTCGAGCTCATACTGTTTTTTCAGCGCTACCGACACACGGTCCAGGTCGCTCATATTATCGTCGGCATTCGGTTTTGGCAGCTCAAGGTGCAACTTCACCACAACTGATTCGGTCTGGCATTCTGGTGTCAGCGAACAAAGCTTTGCAACTCCGAGGATCGGGCTTATGACCTTCTTCGGCTTTCTCTCTAATATTGATTTGTCAAGCAGTGATTCCACCGGTATGCTTACCGCCAAGTCACTCTCGACATTGCAGATACACGCGAGCCGAAAATTCTCCCTGAGCTCCTCGTCAGAGAGTTTTTCAGTGATCTGGCTTGTCACCTCACCGCTGTCGATCCGTACCTTACACTTTCCGCACGTCCCGGCGCCACCGCATGAAGCGTTAATGTGTACGTTTGCCGCCATCGCGGCTCTGAGCAGATTCTCACCTTTTTTTACTTTAGTACTCTTGTTAGCCGGATAAAAGGTGACTTTAACTTTCTCATCATTTTTTATTTCCATAGAACTATCCTTTATGCTCTTCAGACTTTATCATATTTAAATATTCCCGCTGTTTTTCCGCCTCTTCCTTCTTCCCAAGCTTGTCATAAAGATGCGTCAGGTTTTCCCTGACAAACGGAATAAATGGATTTACCCTTATACTCTGTTTAAAATAATAAATGCTTTTTTCATAATCTTCTTTTTCCATATACGCAAAACCAAGCCTGTATAAAGTTGTAGGGTAATCCGGGTACATCTCCTTAGTCTCGTCCAAAATTTCAATAGCTTTATCAATCTTACCAAGCATCATATACGAGTACGCGAGCTTTGTCATAGTCACAACAGAAAATGGATCCTCGTCATAAGCTTTTTTGTACTCATAAGAAGCCGCGACAATCCGACCCCGATCACGCAGGAGATTACCGAGCGTAACAAAATTCCGAACCTCTGGAGAGTGCCCTTCCCCGAGTTCTACGTTTTCTATAGCTTCCTCAGACAGGTCCTCACTCGTTTTCAGCTTTACGCTCACCCCTGTTATGTTCATCCCTGGAATCTCACGCAGGTTCTTCGCTAGCATGTGGTTTTTCCAACGCTCCTGAAAATCAGCGAACGAAACACCGAAAACCGCTTCCACAGCCTCATAGTCTTTCATACCATCAGCCATGTATGACAACAGGTCGTTTATCACCTTTGTGCCTTTCAGCTCTATCATGTATCCGACTATCGTGTTAACTTCGGCAAACGCCACCTGCACATCCTCACCAGAATCGAGCTTAGCCATTGACGGGCTCATCTCTTCGAGCGTTATCAGGCTGTCACCCTTCAGGCGTCTCGCTAAGACGTTTTCAGAAGAGCGGCTCATAGAACCGAGGACATCAGAATCAAATCTGGCTTCAAAATGCTTCGCTATCCCCTCATGGAGCCATATCGGAGCTTTACTGCCACTCAAGTGATAAACAAGATAATGGACATATTCGTGGCTCAGCGTACTCATCCAATCGTACCCCCGCATAAGCGCCCGCGGCGATGTGATCATCAACCGGTTGAATTTGCATAGCGCGATAGTACCAGAGGTCTCTATATCTTTTTTCGTCAACGTCGATACCGCTGTAAAGCTTTCGACAGTCGGGTGTATCTCAACGAGTATTTTTGATTTCGGGTAGTAGCCGAAGTCACGCCCGAGGTTCTTGTAAGCGCCCTCTAACGCCTCTAACGCGTCCGCTACCATCACCTCGTCCTTCCCCGGAAGATAAGACATAATGAAATGCTCACTCTCTACCCTTACAAAATCTTTAGTCTTCTCGTGAGTCGCCTTCAACAAATCATAATAAAAGTTGTTCGACACCTTATCCTCATCGATGTACTTCAGCGCCTCGGCGTAATCCCCTTTGTAGAAGAGCGCGAGGCACATCAAGTAGCGATAATCACCGTCTGTTGGGTCTTTTTCAATAAGCTTTTTCGCGAGTTTGTACGCGTCATCGATCCGCCACTGATTTATGTACATCTGCCCGGCAAACGTACCACCAACATAGCTGTCGTGGTACTCCTCCACCGCGCGCGCGGATGTAGATGTGAACAGTAGCGCGACAATAGCAACGAATGCTAATATTTTACCTGATAAGTTCTTCATAGTACTTTTTAACCTTGTTTTTATATTCCTTTGGTGACTTTTTCTTCATAGCTTTCAACAGCTCTTCTCTATATTGCTTCGGCGACGAGAACTCCTCAGCGCCCGGTATAGCTACATCATCCACATTCAGCCCCCTGCCTTGACTGTTATGGTCACGGTTTCTGTCGGGCTGACCCTGACCAGAGCCTTGTCCCATACCCATTCCTGGTTTTCTCCCGGGCTTGCCGCCTGGGTTCTGCCCCGGTGATTGCCCCTGCATCTGCTGTAACATGCCCTTCATCTGTTGCAGGCTGTTCTTCGCGCCGTTCATCTGCGAAATAGCCTCACGTTGATGCGGTACGGAGCCCGGCGAGCTACCGGCTTTCATCGATTCCTTCGAACCGCCCATGCTCTTTCCGGCTTTTTCCATCGCCCCTGTCGACTCCTTGTTATTCATAAACGGTGACTCACCACCTGCTTTTTCCATCCCTTTTTTGAGTTGTTCAAGATCACTCTGAAGATCGCCCTGCTGACCCGCCATCTCCTGCAACTGCTTCTTCTCTTCATCTGTCATGAACTTCTCGAGCCCTTCTTTAAACTCCTTAAAGTTTTTGACAAGCTCTTCTTCTTTTTTCTTAGCGTTTTCGCCTCGCTTCTTCGCGTTTTCTCCAGAGCCGGGCGTCTTCATCCTCTCACCAAAATCTTCTTTTTCAAAATTCTCCATCATCTTCTTTGTCTCTTCTAAAATATCCTTCGCCTGAGCCTCAGACTGGTTTAAGTCCTGCATCAACATACGCGGCAACTCCCGCAACTTCTTCATTATATCCTGCGTCTGCTTGTAGTCCTTATCCTGCATGAGCGGAGGTATATTCCTCTCGCCATGAAAATTGGTCTGCTCATTTTTCGCTAGTTGTTCTTTTGTCGGCGGGTTTTTCAACAGCTCCTGCCTGACAGAGTTCATCTCATTCCTTATCTCGCTTATCAGCTTCTGCTGTTTTCTGAGAAAGTCCGCGACCTTCCCCTTATCATCCTCCATCTTCCGTTGCTTAGCGTTTTTCGTTAACTCTTTTGTCTCCTTCATCAGATCATCTTGCTTCTTTTCGAGTTCTTCAAGCTTCTCAATAGCTTTATCAAGCTCTGCCATTATGTCCTGCGACTCGTTCTGCTCAAACTCCTGCGCGGAGCTCTCAAACGTCTGCGCCATCTCGTTCATAGAGTTCAACAGCTCTTCCGCCAGCTCAAGCGCCTTATCTATATCATCATTCTCGATACTCTCCTTCAACTGCTCCATGAGTGACTTGCTCTCATCGGTGTCGAGTTCCTTCATCGCGTCTTGGTTAGTGAACTCATCAGGCATAGACTGCGGGAATTTCGACATCTTCTCAGAGATCTTCTTCATCATCTCTTCCATCTTTTTCATCATCTCCTGAAGCTTCTCTTTCGAGTCGGTCATGTCACCCTTCTCTTTGAGTTCCTCAAGGAGTTCAAGAAGCGATTTCTGCGCGTCAACAAGCTCTTCAGCATCTTCCACTACCTGATCCATCACCGCTTTCTTCCGTTCATTATCGAGGTATATTATATTCTTCTCCGCCTCTAATATCTCGATACTCTTCAGTACCAGCAGATCCTTGACATCTTCTAAAAGCTGAGCTGTATCATATTTTTCATCACTCATACTCTTTAGCTTCTTCTCTTTATTACTGAATATATCCTGTAGGTTCAACCGCATGTTCCGAAAAGGTATATAGCTGATATCGTCTTGTATCTCTTCTTCTTCCATCGCGGTTATTAGCTCGTTCAGGAGTGCGATAACATCAGACGCTCTTTCTCCCATATCGCTCTGGTTGATCGTCACTTCTGTCACCGAGCTCATATCCACCTTGACGAATGACTTCTCAAAATGATCACCGAGCAGAGAGATGAACATCTCAAACAGCCGCTCCTTCATCTCCTCAATTTCACGTTTACGCTTATCCTTGCTGTAAACATCGAGGTAACGCTCATTCGAGACCGACTTCTTCGGCCCGGATATCATGTCATTATCGTACACCTCGAGATAGACTTTGAGCAGTTCCCCCGGTGTCAACGTCACTAGACTAAGATCATAAGAAAATGTGCCCGAGAGAACTATCTCAGCGATATCCTGACTCAGCTTCGGGTCAGGCGAATGCTTATCCGTAACATAAACCGCCTCGGCGGATACACCCATCAACTTGCCTTGATTACTGTAAACAGAAAGTACTTTTGAGCTGTCCTCACCCTCTATGACCAGATTTATTTTAGATATTCCAAAATCATCAGACGATTCATAGACTACCTTCAGCTCGTCATTCTCCTCGACAGTGAAATCCTCCTTAGGCTCAAGAAGCTTGATCACCGGGTACTCGTCCTCTTCTATCTCGATCTTAAAAAGCTTATGCTCAAAATCCTCGGGGTAGTCGATCCCGGAGAACTCTATATGGTAAGTCCCGACCTCGAGCGCGATGAATGAAAATTCGATCTCGGTACCGTTCCTGACTTTCGCGGTGATCTTCTGGTTGTCATTCAAAACCACAGCCACACCGTCGAGAGGTCGGTCAGATTTCGCGGTCACTGTCACCTGCGTACCTTTAAGGCACGTGATCCCGCCGCTAGAACCGATCACCTCGCCGTCAACACGATGAGTGTATAGCGGGTACTTATACGCGATCTTAAAATCCCCTACCTCAGGCAGATCGAGCCCAGCTTTCTTCAGCTCCTCGACGATCTCGGCAGAACCCTTTTTCGAAAATTTTTCAGGGAAGATGAACTTTGAGAAAGTATCCTTAAAAAAATTCGGTTGGTAAAGAAACGTCGCGACAATAAGCAAAGTAAGTAGCGCCGTAGTCCGAAGATTTTTTAGCATCGTTTTTGAGCTTACCGCTTTTTTCGGGGATAGCTGTGCCGCTTTCTTTGCCGCGTCATCGATCGTCATAGCAATCAGTTTTTCAGAGTATCCGTATTTTTGCACCTCTTCAGGTGTGAGAGAGGCGAGCTGGACCGCGTTTATGACCTGGTTGTTTATCCCCGGGGATGCTTTTTCTAGGAGAAGCGCGAAGTAAGATTTCTTCTTCCCGCGGAACATCGGCAGGATGAAATACCTCGTAAACCCGAACGCGGCGGTGATTATCGCCACCGAGAGGAATACCTGTTTGTAGCCCTTCTGCTCAAACAAAAACGGCGTGAGCGCGAAGAACGCAAGTAATAACCCGAAAAAGAGAAACAAAAACTTAATCACTGAGTTTGAGAAATATATTAAGTAATATCGTCTTCTTGTACGATTTATCTTTCTTTTTACTTTTTTAATACTTCTTTTCATTACATACCATCTTTTCATAAAACGGATTTCAAGTCAATGTAACTTTTTACCACCAGAGAGTGCTTTTGTCAAGTAAACGTAATGTAAATATAGTGTAAACAAGCCTACTGTATTTAAACATTTAGTCCTTGACTTTAATCAAAAATATACTTATGGGTTTACCCTATAAAAACGTGAATAAAATTTACGTTTTTTTATGCGGCTGTTTTCAGGCAAAGCTCTTTTGTAATCAGTGATAGGCTGTTGTTTATCTGTCGGTAGGCTGTCTCCAAAATAGAAGGTTGTGACAGGACTTGTGTTACTGTTTTCTTGTAAGTCATTGAAATCATTGGTTCTGCAAAACACGAATTCGAGACGGATTTCACCCATAGGACTTTGTAGCCGAGATCCGTAACCCTATAGAATGATAGACCTTTCTTCTTTTCGACAAAACCGCTCGCGATTAATTTCCTCAATTCATACCGGATTTGCGACAAATTTCTGAAATTATCACCCAAGAGCTTCAAAAGGTCTTTCGTGCGGAACCCGTGCACACACAATTTCGGGTTGAGCAGCCGCTGTCGCGGTTCCATATTGGCTCGGTGACCAGAGAAAACTGAGTGGAACTGCGCGAAAGCGCTCAGGGGCGGCGATTTTCTGACCGTTCTTCCCTTCTGCCGGCTTCATGAGTAGAT
>JAJRXV010000251.1 GCA_024276115.1 Deltaproteobacteria bacterium | reverse complement strand
TTAACCGTTTTCAGGGGTAGTCAACCCCTTCGGCAGTCAGAGTTCGTTGATTCTGGTGGAGATGCGGAGGTCAAGTTTTCGCATTTTTTGTTCTCGGACAGCCTCCTAGGGAGAGGGGAAAAGTCTTCATAATAAATGTCGTTTATTATTAACCCGGCGATCAAATGTGTAGCACAATACTCCTGTCGTCGTCCCGAACTTGAGACGCGCCTCAAGTTTCGGGATCTACCCTGATTTATTAGGGTTACCAGATCCTGAAATGAGAGACGCGTCTCAAATTCAGGACGACGGTTTTGGAATCGCGCAGTCTTTATATTTGACCGCCATGTTAATATAATTTGAAAATATTGCTAGTTATTGCTTGACTTGTTTCATTAAAAGAGGAGAAAAAATGAAAGTATTGCTATATGGATTAGGGATCGCGATGTTCTTTGAGGGGATACCGTATTTCGTCGCGCCCAAAAGGTCGAAAACGATGATGCGGGCGGTGCTTGATATGCCCGACAACGTACTTAGGGGCTTAGGCGGGGTACTTCTGTTAATAGGATTTTCATTACTATACTTTATTTGATTATGGGCATGTTGCCTATAGTATGCTAATTTTGTTGCTCTACCGCTCCCTTGCATTTACCATAAATTATGATATATTAACCTTATCGGTACAATCCATCTTAGGGGAGGTATTACCTTGTTCAAAAAAATCATGTTTCCAACGGACTTTTCTACCGCGTCAAACAGGATATACAGCTATATAGAATCATTTAAAGATATCGGTATGGAGGATGCGCTCCTGGTTCATGTCGTTGACACGCGGGAGGGGGCTGACATCCGCGACCGCTCGGCGTGGGCTACAGATGCGCTGAACAAGGAGAGGGAACTGCTTGAGGTCGCCGGTATCAGAACGAAAACCGTCATCCGCGCCGGTATACCATTTGTGGAGTTGAACGATACTGCCGAGAAAGAGGACGTTTCGCTTGTCATCCTCGCCTCACACGGTAAGAGCATGGTCGAGCGGATGTTTTTAGGCAGTGTCACCGAAAAACTTATCTACCACAGCACAAAACCGGTGCTGATCGAAAAGCGCGCGCTCCTCGAAGATTATAACAAAGAGAGTATGCTCACCGTGATGAAGGATACGTTTAAGCATATCCTGTACCCGACCGACTGGTCAGACTGCGCGAAGGATGTTCTTGAGCGGCTCAAATCGTTCAAAGAGTTCGGGACGGAGATGATAACCGTCCTGCACGTCATGGACACGAGGCATCTGAAGTACCATACCGAGAGTAAGATCAAGGAGTTCGAGCGGGTAGACATCGAGAAGCTGAATGAGGTAGAGGCGGAGTTGAAGGAGCATGGTTTCAATGTGAAGGTCATTCTCACTGTCGGGACACCTTTTGCCGAGATAAAGAGAGCCGCGCGGGAAAGCGACGTAACGCTGGTCGCGATGGGGGTGCATGGCAAGGGCTTCATCAAGGAGATGTTGCTCGGTAGCACCGCCGAAAAGGTCGCGAAACACGCTTTCAAACCGGTGTTACTGCTCAGCCATATAGAGGAGGAGTAACCAACTATCGCGCTGAAATCAGTTTCAGCCTCCGGCGCGCGTCATTTTTATATATCGCGTTACTCGCCGCGCTTTCGCAACTGATGTAGTCGTTATAAGACTTCTTCGCACCCTCAAAATCTATCTTGAACTCTGAAATCAGCCCCCTGATATACTCCCCGAGGCAATACCGCTCGAATACTCCCCTGTTCTGGTTATAAACATTGGTGACAGTATTGGCGCGCTTTAGCTCTATCGCGGTCATAATGATATCGACATACACCTGCTCGCTACTGTTACCGACTCTCAAAGCTTTTTGGAACTGCTCTAGCGCCTCGCTCAGCTTGCCCTGTCTCTGGAGCGATAGTCCAAAGTTGTAGAGGTACTTACCGTCCGCGTCGTAGTATGATAAAAAACGCTTGTAGGTCTGTTCCGCAAGCTGGTACTGACCGGCACGGAAGTATTCCGCACCGAGATTGTTTATGTATCCACTATGGTTGGTCGAGCCCACACCGCTCTTTTCGGAGGCAAGTTTAAACTGCTTTATCGCGTTCTTCGAGTCACCGACGCTACTGTAAAGGCTACCTATCCCAAAGAAAGTTATCGGGTTTTCCGGGTCGAGCTTCAGGCTGGTCTGATACTCCCGCATGGCGAGATCGTACTTCTTCTCGAGAGTGAAAGCCTCCCCGAGGTTAAAGTGAGCTCTCGCGTCATCAGGGTATTTCGCTACGACGTCCGCCCAGAGCGTTTTCGAGCTTTCCCACGCCTGACCTCTTACGACTGTCATAACGCTAAACAAAAGCGCGATCGAAAAAAGTGTCGCGACAGCCGCGGCGCGTTTTTTTTCAGAAAGATAACTGAGCGTGAATTTGACAAAAAGCCCGATCAAAAATATCCCGGGCATATACATCCGATGGTCAAACTTCAATTCAAGCGGCAGGAAGGAGGATTCAACGCTTAGCAAAATGAAAAACCAGAGTATCGCGAATGAGAGGAACGGCGTTTTTTTCATCCGCCAGATAGAGACGAACAGCAAGGCGATCAATCCGATGAACGATAAAAGCGTTGTTATCGGTGAGAGGAGCGAGGTTGACTTGACTATATCGTGAGTGAGGCTGAACCTGCCGGGTAGCGGTAGCGCAAGGAGCGAGATGTAATCGACAAGTACCCTGAATTGTGTAAGAATCCTTTCGTACAGTGTAAAATCCCTGACTTTGTAGCCTTCGAGCAAGGCGCGCGTGATTTCGGGTCTGAAGAGGAAAAATATTAGCGCGAACAGCGGCGCGGTGATGCCGGCAAAAATCTTTTCCCCGCTCTTGATGTTTTTCAGGCTCCCCTTGCGGATGAATATCAGCTCATAAATGATTATCACCCCCGGGAAAACCGCCGCGTTCTGCTTTGAGAACAGAGAGAGAAAGAAAAACACAACGGTCATAATAAGATAGCTGTCGCGGCTCTCCTGCCGCCACTTAATGTAGAACAGAAACGCGAACAGGAAGAACATCGACATCAAGAGCGCCATCCGCTGGACGATCAGAATCACCGCCTGCGAATTAAGCGGGTGGCAGAGCCATATCAGCGCGGTGAAGAACGCTACCGCCGTGGCTGTACCTGTTTTTTGAGCGTTGTCGGCGCATGGGGGTCCCAACAGGCGCAGGAGGATCAAGTATATCAAAAACGCGTTAATAATATGGATTATTATGTTGACAATATGGTACGAGGTCGTGTCGAGGCGGCTGAAGTAGTAGTTTATGGCGAAACTGAGGTACGATACCGGCCTAAAACCCGCAGCGTCGCTAGAGAGAGCGGCTTTTTTCAGTGAGTTGAAAGAAAGCTCCGTAATAGTCACGCTACTGTTCTCCGTAATATTTCTCGCGTCGTCAAAATAGAACGGGGCGTTGATCGAGCTTGAATATATCGCGAACGCCAGAACAGCGAAGATGAGCAGGGTTATCGGTTTTGACGCGAATATTTTATTGATTGCTTCG
>JAJRXV010000250.1 GCA_024276115.1 Deltaproteobacteria bacterium | reverse complement strand
ATTGCTATATTTCCCGCTCATCATGCGGCGTTACTACCTACCGTCTCTTAAATGGAGCATCCTCAACCGGAGAGTAAAGAGGACGTGGATACATTTTCGGGTGCTCGGGTATTTTATGCTGAACATATTCAAGATGCGAAAGAAGCGTAAATTCATCGCGAGCATAAGAAAACGCCCTGACTTTGACATCTGGAACTGGTCGCCAAAGGTCGGGCGCTTTAATATATTCCACTACGAGGGGATACCGGTGTTGAGCGTGAAGAACATGCGCACCTCCCGCGGGGAGATTCCAGAGGAGACGTCGTTTGAGGCGATGAAGGGGATCATCCCCGAGGAGTACCTGAAGACTTATGGCGAAAATGTAGTCTCGCGCGTATCGATAGTTGGTCCTGTCGCAGGTGATGTTACGATCGGGCAGAACTTCACGGCGAAGGCGGATTATTTGAGCGCGATCGGGTTGAAGGTCGCGACATACGATCGCCTGAACACAAAGGATATTTATTTTGTCCTGAAAGATGACTCAGGGGAAGTATTGAGGCGTATCGCGGTGAATGCGTCGATGCTGAATAACAATGAGTTTTTTACGTTTTCCTTCCCCCCTGTAAAAAAGAGCAAGGAGAAGAATTTCAAGTTTTTAGTTAATTCTCCGAATTCGGACTTGAATAATTGCGTGACATTGTATAAGAATAGCAATAATGGTGAGGTGCTGTTTTCTCACTCTTACGCAGGGCGGATGTATAGATTTTTAGATGGTTTGGTAAAAAGCAAACACGAGGTGAAAGAGATGAAGAGAGTACTGATTTTGTGCGGTGATACAATAAACAAGAAGATGGCGGGGCCGGCGATAAGGTGTGTCGAATTCGCTAAGGTGTTGAGCGGGGCATTCGATGTGACGATCGGCGTTCCGAATGATCCTGATGTTAAATTCAGCGATTTTAAGCTGAAGCAGTATCAGTACTCGAACGCGCAGAGCATCATCAACCTGATTGACGATTGCGACATAATCATCGCGAGTAGTTTTGACATCACCCCGTTTCATTTTTTCAGGGATCTGACGAAGCCGATTGTTTTTGACATGTACGTGCCGCTTACGCTCGAAGCGCTCGAATTCCATAAAGACGAAGAAGCCGCGAAGAGCGAAGAGCTTCAGCGCAAGGCGACGCAGACCGCTGTAACGCAGTTGCGGGTAGGTGATTTTTTCATCTGCGCGAATGACAAACAGCGCGACTACTGGCTCGGTATGCTCAGTGCGCTCGGGCGGGTCAACACAAAGACTTATGGTGAGGATAACTCGCTGAGGAACTTCATCGACGTGATACCGTTTGGCATTGGTTCTACACCACCGGAGCATAAAAAGACCGCGCTCAAGGGGAAACATAAAAACATCGGTAAGGATGATTTTCTCTTGATCTGGGGTGGTGGAATCTGGAACTGGTTCGATCCGCTCACCCCGATAAGGGCGGTGGCTGAGTTGTCGAAAGAGCGTGATGACATTAAACTCTTTTTCATGGGGACGACGCACCCGAGCGGGCAGATACCGATGATGAAGATGTGCGAAGACGCGATCGCGCTGGCAAAGGAGCTTGGTGTCTACGGCAAAAACGTCTTCTTCAACGATGGCTGGGTTCCTTATGAGAGTCGCGCGAACTATCTGCTTGAGGCGGATTGCGGTATCACCGCGCACTTTGATCATGTCGAGACTGAGTTTTCGTTCCGCACCAGGATGCTCGATTATTTTTGGGCGACGCTCCCGGTGATAACCACTAAGGGTGATACGCTCGGTACTATTATAGGCGATAACGCCGCGGGCATCGTGCTTGATTATGAGGATGTCAAGGGGTGGAAAAAGGCTATACTGAAAATGGCGTCTGACAAAAAGGCGTTGGCGCGTTATAAGAAGAATGTCGCGAAGATAGCGAAGAAAATGCGCTGGGAAGATCTGTGCGCCCCGGTCGTGAAATTTTGTGAATCCCCGCTAAAAAGAGCGTCGCGGGAGAGCGCCGCGTTCAGCCTCGCGCCCGCCGTGACCGGACTGGCGCAAGGTCCGGTAGATGAGAGCGTGACACCGAAGTTTGACAAATTTGGTGACGCTATCATACATAATCTCAATGTGAAAAAGATCAATCTGCATTCTCAGCTTAACAATATTGAGAACCAGTGTACGATGTTGACGAATAAACTGCGTGAAGTGGAGCTGGCGGTGTCAGACCATAGCGCGTTTATTTTTAAGATACGTAACACAAAAATAATCAGGCTCTTGAAAAAAATAAAGAGGATGCTCTAGGGACTGTTGCCAAATATACAATTCTCCCTGTTTTCGAAAAAGTCGTCGCTGTAAGTACCCGTAAAAAGGGGGTGCGACCAGCATCGAGATGCTCGGGAGTTTAGGGGGAATCCCCCCCCCTAAGGTGGATTGGGCAACATGCCCCTCTAGTGTTGTAAGCTTATCTGTAGATTTTTGTATCCTCTTTCAGTTTGATTATCAGCTCTTCGAGCGCTATTTCATTTATTGTCGCGGTGAGTTTTATTATCTCAAACGTCAACTCCTCGGTGTCGGCTACCTCCTCGGAGAAGTCGAGCACATAATCGAGGTCGAGATAAAAATCATCGATGAGATCAAGGTAATCCTGCTCATCGTATTCATCTTCAAATTTAAACTGTTTAAAATCTGGGGTTATCTTAGCATTATACGCTTCCTGCACACCTCTAACACTCTCTGAACCGAGCCTCGCCAGCTTGTGGCGGAAAAGATAAAAGTGCACAAGCGCCGCTTTTTTGGCAATCTCCATCTCTTCATAATCAAAGTCCGCGTCAGGATCATAAAGCACATTCACGCTGACGATCCTCTCCTTGCGAAGTTGCAACGGTGTTTGTCGCGCCGGGAAATACTTAGGGTGATAAAATTCAGTTAGATCCTCTACCTTGACGACGGTCTTCATCGCGTCAAAAAACTTCTCGAAAGATTTTTTGAACGCGACCTCATTCACCTCAAGCTCAGTTTTATAAAACAAGAAGCTGTCTTGCTTCCGTATATTAATCTTAGTCGTCTTGTCGAGCAGATCAGGTTTTCGCTTGACCGTCTCCACGCTTTTTATTCTTACAACCGTGTTGATAGAGTCAAACAGCTCCTGATATGCGTCAATATATTCATCGGCGACAAAGAAATCAATATTGAACAACTTATTCGGTATTATTGACTTTTTGTTAGATTTTTTCTTCTTAGTGTAAACACGGGGGTAGAGATTGAAGTAGTTCTTCTTATGATCGTTTATCGCTAGGTACATCTTAAAAGTATCATCGATTAGCTTCAGTTTTAGGAATTTTTTCAGATAATAATCGGTAAGGAATATCTTGACCTGAAATGGGCTTCGGTAAAGTGAAAGCCGCTCATACTCCTCCTTCGCGAACGCCTCCTCAAACCCCTTATACCGACCGACGAAGATGGCGCGGATACTCCGCTGTTCATTGAGCTTCGCGGAACTCTGCTCAGGGTTCTCAAACAGCATCCAGAGCGCCTTATGCCGCTCCTTAAAATCCACCTCAAAAACATTCTCATAAGTGACCGGTGGTTCATCGTCGCAAAACGCCAGAACCGCCCCGAGCAAAGTGATAACAAAAACGATCCCTGCAACTACTCTTCTTATATTTCTCCGCTCAGCCATTGACGCTCCCCACCAGATAGTTTTCATTTTACTATTTCGCTTTTAGTTAATTATACCGAATAACTTAAAAACCGCAAATTTTTTTTGTTCTGTTTTTTTGTGGTGTGTAGTCAGACTGTGTCGCATCCCCCTCGCAAAGATTATTACTCTTTGCCCTGCCCTGATTATTTTATCGCCAGCACCGGGGAAAAGGTTAAAAAAAACCGTTTTTTTATCACAATAAAGCTTGTAAGTGTGCGATATGTATGTTAT
>JAJRXV010000249.1 GCA_024276115.1 Deltaproteobacteria bacterium | reverse complement strand
TGAGGTGCGTGAGCAGGATACGAAAGATTTTTTTGAAATGACTTTCCCCCGCGAGACTGACCAGTACATCATAAGCGTTCTTGTCGTCAAGCATATAATGGAAAACCCAGAGCTTTATGACATGAAGCTCAATGATGACGATTTTTTTAAGCCGTATGTTTTTGACGAGGTGAAAATGTCGATCAGGGAACGGAAAATACCGGTATCAGCGATAGCGAAGGCGACTGACACATCCCCGAGACAAATAAAATTGCTTAACCCGCAGATTATCGGTAACTATCTCTACAAAGGTACGTATTACCTAAGGATCCCGAAGGATTCCAAGCCCGGTTTTTTTAACCGTTACAATAAAGTTTTGTCGGATATGAAGAATAGGGAGAGATTTGTCACGGTAGTGAAAAAGAAAGCGAATCTCAGAACCGGGCCCGGAACAGGCTACAAAAAAGTTGAGGTGGCGAAGAAGGGGACTACTTACCGATTTTTGTCGGCGTCAAAAAACAACTGGTACAAGATCGAAGGCAGCAAAAAAAACTATTGGGTATGGAGTGGACTTGTAAGTTTTGTTGACTAAACGTATTGATAATATTAAACATTTATCTTTTAATAGATTTATTATATCCTTGTTTTTTTTATCGATAATAAATCTTATATATCTCCTTATGCCAGAAGAGCTATACGCTTGGGGGCCGGGACTGCACATAAAAGTCGGGCTTGATATTATTGATAATATTCAGATTATCGCCCCGGCTATAGCTGAAATGATCTCAAAAAATCACTATTATTACCTGTATGGGCTGATCAGCCCTGATATTCTTGTTGATAAAAAATTCTCGAGCGAGATGGATCACTGCCACAACTGGGAGGTCGGTCGCGCGCTCTTCACCTCAAGCAAAAGCGATAGCGAAAAAGCGTTTGCGTATGGTTATCTCTCACACTTGGCCGGCGATGTTGTCGCTCATAACTTCTTCGTACCGAACCAGATAATAGCGAATTTTGGAGCGCGGACGTTGAGGCACATATATTGGGAGCTTAGGTTTGACGGATTGCTGAGCAACGATATATGGGATATTTTTAAGGAAATCCCGAAGGACGTGCGTGGTGAGTGCAACGATTTGATGGAAAAAATTCTTACTACCTCTCTTTTTTCATTTTCGACTAACAAAAATATTTTTACCGGAATAATGCACATAAACCGGATCAGTCACTGGCAGGAGATGATACGCACTGTTTCTAACCGCTCTCAGTGGGTGCTCATGGAGAAGGATATCAAAAATTATTATAATATCACGCTCCAGAGTGTATCTGAACTTTTGTCGAAAAATGAACTGGCGCAATGTATGAAATCAGACCCGAATGGTAAGAACAGCTTGAGTATAGCTAAAAAAATAAGGAAGGATCTGAGGGTGCTGTATAATCAGGGTAAACTTTCGGATGGTGATTGCGTTAGAATAATCAACGAGTTAAGACCTCGTTTCATGAAAAAGATGTCTACGACTGACCAGGCGCTTCATACAATAAAGTTTAAGAGTAATAAAAAAAACTGAATCACTCCTTTAGTCGGGGCGCCCCTATGTGGTCGCCCATGGTAATCGCGGAAGGCGTGATTCTAACACTGTCATTTCCGAGGTTGCGCCACGTCATTCCAGAGTGTTTTAATCGGGGAACCAGGACTAAAATATTGAGCGGAGTGAATAAACTGTTATTTTTTTTATAAATATACATGAAAAAATGCAAAAATATGTTAGAATAAAATATAATGGAGAGCGCGTATTATGGGACTGTTGCAAATTATAAGTCAACACGTTAATAAAAAAATAGGAAAGTAAGTAATGGAAAAAGAAAAATATAGTTTACTCTCAAAAGAGGTCATAAAATGTTTAAGGGATATATCTATTAAAGGTATGCACCTTGACGCCAATGTTCTTGCGAAAATGCTTAGTCAAAATCAAATAGTATCAAGCATATTCACTGAGAATTCTGAAGAGTTAGAAAAAAACAGCGTTGCATTAAGGCACTGGAAGGATCGCTATGTAAGGTTAAAGGGAAAGTGTAGTGAATGTAGCCAAAATCATGTAGTCACAGAAACGTTACAGCGTAACATCATACTTCTTATTGACCAAATTATCAATGTTTCAGGTAACCCTAAGATAAGCGCTGACTTAAAAGAATTCATTAATATAATAAAAAACAAACCTAATAATATAGAGTTGAAAAAATGTATCGAGATGCTCACAGCGATAGCTAACCGCGGAAAAAATATTGTATCAAGCGATAACGTACTGGCTAATGATAATCTGGATGTGGAAAAAGAAGCGAATGAGCGGTTAACGACCACGTTAGATATAGAAACAGAGACGAAGAAGAATATTTATTACAAGTTAATAGAGGGTATTGACCTAATACTACCGAATATCGCCAAGAAAACGCAAAAGGTAAAAGCGAGCATCGAGAGTAAATACGCGATTGATAAGGTCTCGACTTTTGTTGATGACACATCAAAAATAATTGATGATCAGGTAGTCATCTTCACTGATGAAATTGAAGAATTAAAGAGCACTATAATGATGCTGTTAGGTGAGTTGAACGAGACTGAGAAGAACGTGGTTTTCGCTTTAAAATCATATAACGAGAAGATGGAGAGTGACAGCGAATTTAATAATGAAATTTCAACTAATCTAAATGAGATAGAGTCCGTATTTGAATTAACTAATGATATCAAAGAATTAAGAGAATCTGTGAAGGAGAGAGCGAAGTCGATCAGCAGTGGCATCCAGAAGAAAATAGAAGAGGACTTAAAGCATACGAAAGGCGTAAGCTCAGAGCTTGAATCACTCAAAAGCCGTATTGAGAGGGCAAACAGTGAGATAGATAGATATAAAGAAAGAGCTAAAACTCTAGAGACAGAAGTTAACACTGATCCGCTGACCGGTATACCTAACCGGAGATGCCTCACCGCGAGGCTCTGTGAAGAGTGGGAAAGGAGCACAAGATACGGGCAGACATGCTCGCTTATGGTTTGTGATCTTGACCATTTTAAACTTATCAACGATAAATATGGACACCTTACCGGAGATATGGTGCTGAAAAAAGTCGCGTATATGCTTCACAAAAGTATCAGAAAATGCGATTTTATCGGGCGGTACGGTGGTGAGGAGTTTGTGGTGCTACTACCGGGCACTGATGAGGCTTCAGCTCTTATCACCGCGGAAAAACTACGAAGAGCGGTAGACGACGCCAAATTTTTCTTCCATAAAGAAGAAGTGATAGTTACCGTCAGTATCGGTGTCGCGCAGTTTGCCGAAACAGATGATTGTGACACTATATTTGAAAAATCGGACAAGGCGCTATATGTCGCGAAGGAAACCGGCAGAAACAGGGTTGTCAGATACACACCTGAAATAGAAGGACAAACCACTACATAACCGGCTGGCACACCTTTACTCTACCACTTGATTTTGATTAGAGGCGCCTTACCTGTGCTGCTTTTTCCGGTAAATACGTACCCACCATCAGATGTCAGCTCACCAGACCTGCACTGAACGCCTTTAATGAATGTACTCCACTCTAAGTCGCCCTTTGGGTCAAGCTTAAATATACTTGTCCCTGTCGTCCTTTTTGAAAAATAATTTTTGAGCTCTTTGATGACTGACGTACCGCTGAGGCGCGCGCCGCCATTACGCGCAAACAGATACCCGCCGTCAGCGGTCTGCTCTATATCATCCACCCAGTATCGATTTTTGCCGGATACTATATTGTTCCAATCTTCACCGCTCCCCTCGATCTTTTTCTCAGAAGCGATTTCGCCGTTATTATCAACTGTAAGCAGGTAAATATTCTTCCTCACATGCCCTGAGCTACTCGTCGCGGCGAGCAGTGAATATCCGCCATCTAGAGTCTCAGTGAGAGAAAAAAGATGACAAATACGCTTCTCAATAAACGTTTTTTCCCATACAGTGTCGCCTTTCGAGTCTACTTTTGTCACATAAATGCCCCGATAAGGCTCATTACGCTCAAACACTTTGGGAGGTCCGGCGACAATATACCCACCATCAGAAGTTTCGATAGCGTGATAGCTGTAGAGTGATTTATTCAATGTTTTAAACCAGATAACCTTCCCGGCGCTATCAGTTTTCAGCAGGTACGTTTCTGACTCTCTCATCTTCCCCGCCGAAAAATACCCACCATCAGAAGCTTGAGCGATCGTCTTCGCGCTACTCTGCGCGAACCAGCCAAGCGTACTGTTACTGTACCAATCCTCCTCACCCTTCGTGTCGGTTTTCACCATATAGAGCTCATTGTTGGAGTTGTCCCGAATATTTCCGAGCATGACATAGCCACCGTCTGCCGCCTGTATAACGTCCCTCGGATCTTGACCACCGAACGAATTATGCCACACAATATCACCTTTTTTATTGGTTTTTATCAGGTATAAGCCACTTAAACCTTTGGTCTTTTGAGTTATTTCACTTAGTATGACGTAGCCACCGTCCGCGGTCTGTTTTATAACTTTCGCGACTGATTTTTTGACCTGACCAAGTCTTTTTTCAAACTCTATGAATTTTGACTCCGGCTCAGAAAAAATATTTATGATGAAGATATACGCGACGAATATTACAATAATAGATATTATTACGGCTCTATGCTTCTGTTTTTTCATTAGATCTCCATATATCTTTCGATTTCTGTGCTGACAACATGCCTTTGATGAACCTCTCTACCACTCCCAAATCCACATTATCCTTAAAGCTCTCGACAAAGTCATCATAAAAACTTTTACCCGCTTCTATCTCGGGGATAACACCGATTATCTCTGTATTGTCGAAGATTTTTATGTATTTCAACAAGCTTATGGCCGCCTCTCCGGGCTCCTTGGGGTAGCGGTTCACTATGAGGCCGAGAATCTCAACGCCATAATTTTTGAGTGTTTTGAGCGTCATGAGCGTGTGGTTTATGCGCCCTAG
>JAJRXV010000248.1 GCA_024276115.1 Deltaproteobacteria bacterium | reverse complement strand
TCTTCTTCATCGTCAACATGTTGAGCGTCGGTGTTGAGCTGACCGCGCTCTTTATGTTGAGGTATTTTTTGAACGTCTGCTCAAGCGCGTGGATCGTCATCTTGTCGAGCCGTAGCGCACGGGTGAGCGGATTGCTCTTTATTTTATCTATCTGCTTCTTTTTGCCGATTATTATGCCCGCCTGCGGCCCCCCGAGTAGTTTGTCTCCGCTAAACGTGACGACATCCACGCCCGCCTTAATCACCTGCTGGACGGTCAGCTCCCTGCCGACGCCATACTCTGACAGATCGACGAGAGAACCGCTACCAAGATCAAAACATACCGGCACCTTACGCTTCTTACCGAGCGCGACCAGCTCGTCTAGCGACACTTCACAGGTAAAACCGAGAATCCTGTAATTGCTCGTATGCACCTTCAAGAGCATACCTGTATTGTCATTTATCGCGTTCTCATAATCGCTGATATGCGTTTTGTTGGTTGTGCCGACCTCACGCAAAGTCGCCTGCCCCTTAGACATAACGTCAGGTATCCTGAATGAGCCGCCGATCTCTATCAGCTCACCGCGCGACACGACAGCCTCACGCCCCTCACAAAAAGTGTTCAAAACGAGCAGCACCGCCGCGGCGTTGTTGTTCACCGCGATAGCCGCTTCGGCGCCTGTCACATAGCGGATTATCTCCTGAAAGTGATCGTAGCTGGAGCCGCGCTTACCGGTTGTGAGGTCAAACTCAAGGTTGCTGTACGTCGCGGCGGCAGTGACAGCTTTACGTAGTAGACGCGCCTCCACCGGAGCCCTGCCGAGGTTCGTGTGCAGCACTGTTCCGGTCGCGTTCACCACCGGAACGAGGTGATCGTCGAGCAGTGCTGCGACCCTGCCGGCAACTACCGAAACAAGCTCGTCAAGCGTTGGTACGGTGACAGTCTCACCACCGGGATTTTCCTTTTCTATCGCGCGTTTCAGCTCCTTACGCTTCGCGCTCAACGTCTCCTGGATAATGGCGAGGAGTATCGGCTTGTCGATCTTCTTGAGGAGCGTTGATATTTTGTCATCCCCAAGGAAGCGGTCAACTTTCGGCAACGCGCTCAAGGTTTTTTGTAGTCGTTGTTTCAATAAAATCCACCCGCTAGTTATTTACTGTGTCATTGTAGATTAATGTATTGATATTTTCAAGTAGTATTATAGTAAGACTCCTGCGCGACTCCAAAACCGTCGTCCTGAATTTGAGGCGCGCCTCTTATTTCAGGATCTGGTAATCCTAATAAATCCAGGTAGATCCCGAAACCAGTTCGGGACGACGGCAGCAGCGTTTATACATAAAAGCAGGTCGTGCAGGAGTCTTATAGTGGAGATACCCAAAAAATTAATTTATAATAATAATTAAGCATGACACTGCTTTTCTTTTAACCATAAATAACAAATCCTTACCTCAAAATATTTAACTCTGCCCCTTTCTGAACACCTTCTTGATATCATCACCGACGAGGTATATCGACGGTAGCAGGATCAGCGTTATCGGGGTCGCGAAGAGTAGCCCCCAACCGAGCGCGAGCGCCATCGGCGCCATGTAAAGATCACGCCCGCCGAGTCCGTACGCGAGCGGCAGAAGCCCCGCGACAGTGGTCAGGGTGGTCATAATAATCGGGCGCAGTCGTTCCACTGTGCCCGACGTGACCAGCTCTAGTACCGGCATGTCAGGGTGTTTTTTTCTTTTTTCGTTGACATGGTTCACCAGCACGAGGGAATCGTTGACGACGATCCCGCCTAGCCCGATTATTCCGATTATCGCGAGGAAGCTGAAAGAAGTGCCATGCAGAGCGAAGGTGATTATGACACCGACAATGCCGAACGGGATCGCGAGTATTACGAGAAGCGGCTGTGTCATTGAATTAAAAAGCAACAGTAAAAGCAGGTACATCCCGATAATCGAGATGATAAATATCCTGAAAAGGCTCACCATAGACTCGCCGGTCTCCTGAGCCTCACCACCGATAGCAAAGCGCATACCGGGGTAGTCTTTATGGAGGTCAAAGTGGTCTATCACAGCTTGCGTTACCTCTTGCGGTGTAGTCTTCTTTTGATCGATTCCTGATGTCACCATTATTGTGCGCTCGCTGTCATAGTGATAAAAATGCGACGTACCGGGACCGAGCTCAAGTGTCGCGACACTCTTTAGGGGGATGAACTTCTCCTGCCTGTTTGGTATTGAGAGGTTGCGCAGGTATTCGAGGCTGTCGCGCGCCTCAGGGCTCAGCTGTACCCGAAAATCGAGATCCTCATCACCGTAGCGGATGTTCGAGACGACCTCACCGTCATACGCGATGCGTACATTCTGCGCTATATCGGCGACCGTCAGCCCCTGCCTCGCCAACTCCTCATAATCGATTTTTATCTCCACCTGCTCCTTACCGGGCTTTACATCCTGCTCGATATCCCTCACGCCGTCGATCGTCTCTAAGAATTCCATCACATCAGACGCCAGCTTTGCCCTTATTGTGTCAGACGTCCCGGCTATCCTTATGGTGACAGGCGCCCCGACCGGTGGGCCACCAGCTTCGATCATGAATGATAATTTATACGAACCCTTTTTGAGCCCTCCTTTTTTGAGGAAAACCGTTTCAATCTTCTGGCGCATTTCCTTGACTATTTCATCCGCGGTCCTGTCACGGCGCGAATATGGCGACAGCACAACTGTTATCATAGAGCCGTTTTCCGCCTCCGTCATGTCGTGCGCGTCCCCAAAGATACCGACGCGGGCTGTAAATGAGTCCAGCTCCTTTTCGGGCAGGCTCTGGATGATATTCTCGATGTACTTCGCTTTGTCTGAAGTCGCCCTAAGCGATGTCCCCACCGGAAGTTCTAATGATATGAAGAACTTATCCGCGCCTGTCGAGGGGAACAAAACAAAGCTCATGAAGTTTTGCGCATAAAGCAGCGCCCCGGCAAGAATCACGATTGACGCGAAAATAACGAGGTACCTGAACCGCAAGAGCTTACGCAGGTACGTGTCAAACAGTGCCATCAGCGGTTTAAACCAGCCGCCACCATGACCAGAGCCGGGGTCTACCTTCAGGCGTTTCATCCCCGGGGTAAGGTGCGCCGGCAGAGCGAGCACGATCTCGGCAAATGATACGAGTAGAGAGAGCGTTATGGTAAGCGGTATTACGTAGACGAATTTCCCCATTATCCCAGACATATAGAACATCGGCGCGAACGCCAGTATCGTCGTCAATATAGTTGTGACAACCGGTTTGAATACTTCGTGGATACCGTTCACCGCTGCTTCGAGCGGGGTGTCGCCGAGCTCGCGGCGGGTAGTGATATGTTCAGAGACGATGATACCGTCGTCAACGATGATACCGATCACGATTATCATCGCTGTTAGTGTGATGGTGTCGAGGAAAACATCAAAAAGCGGCAGTAGCGCGACCACTCCAAAAACCGATACCGGAATGCCTATCGCCACCCAAAACGCTGTGCGTATGTTCAAAAATATCGCAAGGAGTATCAGCACGAGCGCGAGTCCGATTATCGCGTTGTTTCTGACGATAGCGAACTGGCTAGCGACCTGCCTCGACACGTCGCTCGAGAAGAGAATCTCAACATTATCGGGCAAGTACTCCTGCTCCTCTTTCATCAGTTTTTTGATCGCCTTGACAGTTCGGATTATGTCGGCGGTCTCGGATTTTAATACCTCAAAAGATATAGCAGGCTTACCATTCATGCGCGATATCACCTTCTCATCTTCAAAACCGTTGTTCAGTGTAGCTAGGTCGTTGACCGTTACCGGTGTGCGGACTATCACTTCACCGACCTCAAGCGGGTCTCTAAACTGCGCCATCGTCACGACGTTCTTCTCGCTGGTGTACGATTCCATTGAGCCGCCGGTCGCGCGGATATTACGGTTCTTTATGGCGCCGATAATATCCCGGAGCGACAAGTTGTAGTTTCTGAGCTGTTCGGGGGAGACTTCTATCTGCACCTCACGATCGCGGTAGCCATAGCGCGTCACGTTTGATACTCCGCTGACATTCTTGAGCTTTTTCTCGAATACGCGCGCGTATTCGCGCAACTCGCCATAAGGCATGTCAACCGACGAGAGCCCCACCTCAATAACAGGCATCATAGATGTGTTGATTTCAAGAACAAAGGGCGCGTCGGTAACTTCTGGAGGAAAGTCCGTCACACGGCTTACCGCCTCCCTTATGTCATCTTTTACTTTTTTTGTGTCTGTGACGTCGGCTTCTATTTTGATAAGGATGATAGAGATATTTTCACGGGAGTAAGAAGCCAGAGATTTGATGCCGGTTACGCCCTTGAGCTCGTCCTCAAGCTTATTTGTGACATTAAGCTCAACATCCTCAGGCGCCGCGCCGGGATAAGACGTGAAGATTTTCACCTCACCAATATCCACTGTCGGGTACTGCGCGCGCCGTATAGACAAAAAAGCGTTCATCCCGACGAGGATGATCATTACTGTAAAAACATTAGCCAGCGTGTTGCGCTTTGCGAAAAACTCGAAGAACGACCGCATTGTTTCTCCCTTTTAATTCTAATATAAAGACTTCTGCACAACCTGTTTTATCTATAAAAGTTGTTGCTGTCGTCCCGAACTGGTTTCGGGATCTACCCGGATTTATTAGGATTACCAGATCCTGAAATGAATTCAGGATGACGTTTTTTTGGGTTGCGCAGAAGTCTAACATATCTACTAAACCACTAAAGGCATGGTGCTGTCAAGCGATTTGTGTCTGAAGTTACCCCATTTTTTAATGAAGAGAGTATGAACGCCCAAATGCTAGCGTAGGATAAGCTTAAACCATACCATTCTTAACCACAGAGGACACAGAGGGAAAATGTTAAAAACTTTTACAACCTTTCATTCACCACTCTATAACCACGTCACCCCGAGCCACACCACGTCATTCCCGAGGTTTTAATCGGGAACCTAGGACTAGAATATATTGAGCGTAGCGAACAAAAACTGTTCTGGATAATGGGATGTTTTGAGCCTGGATCCCCGATACAAACTCTCGGGGATGACGTTGTGGGGCAC
>JAJRXV010000247.1 GCA_024276115.1 Deltaproteobacteria bacterium | reverse complement strand
GACCGCTATATTTTATTTTTTTTGGCTTCATAATTCACCAGCTTTCATGAGTATTTGACAACTTTCTGGTGATTATAGCACATATAAATACAGAATAATAGTAAATAATTCAATATGTTATGAGTTTTTCAGGGACGACTAATGTAAAGTATCCACGATTTCCATCCGGTATAGACGTAGACGCCCGCGGAAGACTGTGGATATATGACGCTCTTCTGAAAGGTTTCGTGGTCAGAGAGTATATCGGTGACGATTATTGGGATATATCACGCCACAAGTCAGAAGGGAAGCCGTTCGAGTTCAAGGGGCGTTGATGACAGCGACATTACTCCTTCACCCGTTTTATATCGGCGCCAAGCGCGCTTAATCTCTTTTCGATAGACTCATACCCACGGTCAAGATGATATACTCTTAACACTTCTGTTGTTCCTGTCGCGACCAGCCCGGCGATTATCAGCGACGCCGACGCACGCAGGTCAGTAGCCATCACGCTCGCGCCACTCAACTGCGCCCCGCCACGTATTATAGCGGTTCTACCGTCGGTACGGATATCCGCTCCCATACGGTTTAGTTCGCTGACGTGCATGAAACGATTCTCGAATATTGTTTCTTTCACAACGCTCAGTCCCTCGGCAACGCAGTTCAGCGCCATCATCTGCGCCTGCATATCCGTTGGAAAGCCGGGGTAGGGCGCAGTCTTTATGTCGACCCCTCGCAACATGTGCCCGCCGACCACCTTGATCGCGTCCGGCTCAAACTCTATTGTAACATGAGCCTCGGTCAGCTTGGAGATTACAGCGTCGAGATGATCCCTCGGGCAGTTGAGTATTCTCACATTCCCTTTTGTCAGAGCCGCCGCCACCATAAAAGTACCCGCTTCTATCCTGTCCGGCATAACCTCGTACTCAACCCCTTTAAGGCTTGTGACACCGGTGATGCGGATGATGTCACTGCCGGCGCCTTGTATCTGCGCCCCCATCTTGATGAGAAAATTCGCCAAGTCGACTATCTCTGGTTCGCAGGCGGCGTTTTCGAGCAGAGTCTCTCCCTCGGCGAAACATGCCGCCATCATAAGGTTTTCAGTACCGGTCACAGTAACATTGTCAAATATTATCCTCGCACCGGTCAGCTTTTTCGCTTCGGCTCTAACGTATCCGTGGTCAAGCGTTATCTTCGCTCCAAGTTGTTCTAACGCCTTCAGGTGCAGGTTTATAGGACGAGCGCCAATCGCGCATCCTCCGGGGAGTGACACTTCAGCCTTGCCGTACTTCGCGACGAGTGGACCTAAAACCAGCACAGAAGCACGCATAGTCTTGACCAGCTCATAAGGCGCGGTGTGACGGTTTATTGATGTTGGGTTCACCATTATTTTTTGCGTGCCCGATGATACCGCGGCGCCAAGGTGCGACAGAAGTTTGCTCATAGTGCGGATATCGGCGAGAGCCGGGACGTTTTTTATGGTGCATGTGCTGTCAGCGAGTATAGATGCCGCGATGATAGGTAGCGCCGCGTTTTTCGCGCCATTAATCTTCACGTCACCGATAAGGCGTTCACCGCCATTTATTACTATTTTATCCATTTATTCACTCCTGTGATGTACTTCTCTTTGTTATTTCCAACACCCGGTTAAGCCCCGGCAAGTCTTTATAAAAAACAGGCGCCGAATATTTTTCATTATCTACGAGGCTGATCAGGTCATCTTTTTTTCTGTGGTCGATTTCGATGAGAATACAGCCACCCTCATTCAGATGACCATGTCCGGCTGAAAAAATCTCCCGGTAAAATATCAATCCATCTTCGTCAGCATAAAGCGCGAGCTTTGGCTCATGATCCTTCACTTTGCTCTCAAGTTTATCATAAAATTCTTCTGATATATAGGGAGGATTTGAGATTATAAGATCGAACTTTTCACTTTTCGATACAGCATTGAATTTATCGCTCAACAGAAACTCGATTTTTTCAGCGACTCCGTTTAACGTTGCGTTTTCCTCGGCAATTTTCAAAGCATCCTCAGATATATCGATAGCTTTTATCTGTAAGTCGCGCTCTTTCAGCTCGTGGGCGATCGCGATGCTGATAGCGCCACTACCAGTGCCGATCTCAAGAATGTTGAGTGGTGTCTGTTGGCATGTAGAAATGAACGCGAGCGCTCTCTCGACGAGAGTCTCGGTATCAGCGCGCGGTATTAGCACTGAGGGTGTTACCTTGAAGTCAAGCGACCAGAACTCCTGAGTCCCGGTTATATACTGCGTTGGTTCGCCACCGATACGGCGCTGAATGTATGTTTTATATTGTTTAAGTTCGCTGTCAGAGAGCGGTTTGTCGTAGTTGATGTAAAGGTTCACCCTAGAAAGGTCGAGGACACTTCCTAAGAGAAGCTCCGCGGAGATCCTTGGGGCATCGACATCTTTTTCAGAAAAGTAGTTTGATGTCCATGATATTATGCTCTTTATTGTCCAGGTCTGCTTTTGCAATGAGACTCCCCCGGCTACTTGGCCGCCTTCATCGCTTCAGCCTGAAAGTGTGTCGTCAGCGGGTCTATAACACAGTCGAGTTCACCTTCCATTACTGACTCAAGCTTGTAAAGAGTCAGCCCGATGCGATGGTCAGAAACGCGCCCTTGTGGAAAGTTGTATGTTCGGATGCGCTCGCTTCTATCTCCAGAGCCGACCTGCGACTTACGGGACTCAGCGATCTCATCATGTTGCTCCTGCATTACTTTATCATAAAGCCGCGCTTTTAATATTTTAAGCGCCTTTGCTTTGTTTTTGTGTTGCGACTTCTCGTCCTGACAGGAGACAACCAGCCCGGTCGGGACGTGTGTGACCCTAACGGCGGAATCCGTTGTGTTGACGCTCTGACCACCGGGGCCGGACGCGCGAAAAACGTCTATCTTCAGCTCGTTCGGTTCTATATTGACCTCGACATCCTCTGCTTCGACCAAGATCGCGACTGTGACAGCCGACGTGTGAACACGCCCTTGAGTCTCAGTATCTGGAACACGCTGAACACGATGCACACCGCTTTCGTACTTGAGCCGACTGTAAGCGCCCTTGCCGGTTATTGTAGCGATGACCTCTTTGAAGCCACCAATGCCGGTTGTGTTAGAGCTGAGAATATCGACTTTCCAGCGAAGTTTTTCGGCGTACTTACCGTACATCCGAAAGAGGTTGGCCGCAAAAAGCGCCGCTTCGTCTCCACCGGTACCGGCGCGTATTTCGAGCATAACGTTTTTATCATCATTTGGGTCTTTCGGCAGTAGCAGTACTTTTAGAGTGCTTTCAAGCTCTTTCTGCTTATTCGCGAGAATAGAAAGCTCCTCTTTCGCCATGACCTTGATCTCATCGTCTGGATCGCTCAAAAGCTCTTTGTTATCTTCTATTTCCTGAAGAACGTTTTTCAGCAGCCTGTAATTCGCGACAATATCAGACTTGTCTGAATGCTCCTTAGCGATTTTTTGAAACTCAGTTTGGTTGCTGAGTATATTCGGGTCGCTCAAAAGAGTCTCAAGCTCAATAAATCTATCTTCTACCTGCTCTAATTTCGAAAACATTGTTTAAACCTTCACAGCGACTTTTGCCTGCGCGGCACCGCTGATATTTTCTGGTGAATTTTCCTTCTCTAACGCCTCTTCTGTCTCTAGTACAGCTTTTAAAGCACTTAGCGCTACCTCTAGCTGATCATCGTCAGGCTCTATGGTAGTCAATTTTTGCATCATCATCCCCGGGAAAGTAATCGCCTTCAATATCGGATTGTCCTGCTTTTTCCCGGCAAACTTTATTACCTCATAAGATATACCGGCGATCGGTATCATCAGT
>JAJRXV010000246.1 GCA_024276115.1 Deltaproteobacteria bacterium | reverse complement strand
GGAAGAACAAGAAGATATCTGGAATGTACGGCGTGCGTTATCTCCGGTGATAAGTAGCATCGCGCCAAAAAAAATCAACGAGGATATCGTCGTGCCGCGCGACAAAATCTCCGAAACAATGCGGATGATCGAAGATATATCTGACGAATACGACTTGAGGATCGTGACTTTTGGTCACGCCGGTGACGGTAATTTGCATGTCAATCTCATGATCGATGACTCTGACGAGGATGAAGCCAAGCGGGCTGAAGAGGGGTTTCGTAAGTTATTCAAGTATGTTATCGCTCTTGGTGGGACTCTTTCAGGGGAGCATGGCGTTGGGATCGCGAAAGCGCCTTATATTGACCTTGAGCTTTCTAACGTCGAAGTGGAGCTGATGAAAAATATTAAGAAGACGTTTGATCCCAATAATATTCTGAATCCGAATAAGATATTTTATCATAGGTCTAAAAATGGGTGATTTGAATACAGAATTGATAAAAGAACTCTCAAAATGCGTCAAGTGTGGCGCGTGTTTGAGCGTATGCCCGACCTATAAAGAGTTGGTCGAGGAGCCGTTTTCACCGCGAGGTCGCGCCGCTTTAGCCGAGGAGGTCGGTCACGGAAATCTCGAGTTCAGCGGAAGGTTGATAGAAGTATTCAACAAGTGCGTCGGGTGCGAAAGCTGTGAAGCGGTCTGCACAAAGGGAGTACCGGTAACTAAGATAATATACGAAATACGTGAGCTACTTTACGAGAAAAAACAGTATGATAAAGTGATTCATTCAGCAATCAGATTAATGTACAGCTCCCCTTCCCTTTTCGCGATGCTGATGAAAAACGCGTCGATCTTAAGACCTCTGCTCTTTGAAGACATAAAGGGGCTTGACTTAATTAAACCACGGATAACTTTGCCGTTTTTGGACAAATCACGTTTTTTTCCGAAAATGCGGGCAAAACCGTTTTTAAACCGTGACCATAGTAGCGCGACAAAATCGAAACACCATATATCACTCTTCGTCGGATGCGTCTTCAACCATATATCACCAAACATCGCGGATGATTCATTCAATATATTGAAGATGTTAGGAGATGATGTTCATGTATGCGCCGAACAAATCTGCTGTGGTGCTCCGGCGATGGGGATAGGCGATATGCACGGGGTAAAAGAGGTCGTGATGAAAAATATCGACCGCCTTACAGCTAGCCGTCCGGAGAAGATCGTCTCTATCTGCGCGTCATGCACTCTGATGCTGAAGAAGTACTACCCGATAATATTTGATGATGAAGGTGACACAATAAAAGAAAAGGTGCGGAAGTTCTCCGCGAAGGTCGTGGATATTGCGGTCTACCTTAAAAACAACAAAGAACGGCTGGATAAGGTACTGAAAATAAAGAATGATACGGAGATAACGTATCACCTGCCATGCCATCTTTCTAAGGGGCTAAAGAGCGGAAATATCTATAAAGAGATTTTTGACGAAAGTAAGAATATCAAACTGATAGACCCGGAAAACCCGGACGCCTGCTGCGGCTATGGCGGTGTTTTCAACTACAAACACTCTGAACTCGCGATGAAGATATGTGAGCGTCGGGTAAAAGGGCTGGTGGAGAGTGGCGCAAAAACCGTTATTACATCATGTTCTGGTTGCATCATGCAGTTAAAAGAAGGATTGCACCGATATGGCTCCGACATGAAAGTCACGCATATCTGCGAGTTTATCCGAGCTAACAGCTGACAATATCAACTATTTTTCTTGTTTAATGGGCATGTTGCCCAATACAAAATTTATGGGCTCCGCCCATACGCTTCCGTTGGTCGCTACCCCGCAATATCAACAACTTACAAAGACGCTTTAAAAAAAAACATGTGAATTGTTCTATTTGGCAACAGTCCCTTAATAATCGCGCTTACTCCATATCCTTCCCCCAACCCTAAGAAACCGTAAAAAGTGAACTAAAAACAATTGAAACTCCTATCAGAGTGTGCTATAAAACAACTGCTGAAGAAAAATAAAGGTAAGAGAGTATGGATAACCAAACTAAAGACTTTAAAGACTTAAAGGATATTGTCAGTAAGCTTAGGGGCGAAGATGGCTGTGCCTGGGATAAGGAACAGGATTTTCAGACCATAAAGGACTACCTGCTCGACGAGACGCATGAGATCATTCAGGCGATTGAGAACGATGATTTTGAAAATTTGAAGGAAGAGCTTGGTGATGTTCTGTTTCAAATACTCTTCCTGGCGCAAATGGCTGAAGAAGAAAAACATTTCAATATTTACGATTCTATTTCGCACGCTTATGACAAATTTGTCAGGCGGCACCCTCATGTTTTTGATGGTGTGAAGGTCTCTGGCACTGATGAGATCGTCAAGATGTGGGACAATATCAAGAAAAAAGAGAAAGGGGCAAAAAGTGACCCTGATATTTTAGCTGATGTACCAAAGTCGCTACCAGCCCTTTTGAGAGCTAACGAAGTATCAAAACGCGCGTCAAAGGTAGGGTTTGACTGGGAAAACGCCGGTGGGATAATATCCAAGGTGTTCGAGGAGTTAGACGAATTAAAAGCAATATTCGGAACTGAGAGCTCTTTTGTCACCGGTAAAAACCTAAAAACTGTTCGCCATGATGTCGAAGAAGAACTTGGTGATATACTTTTTTCTATCGTTAATCTGTGCCGTTTTTTTAAGATCAGCCCAGAAAACGCGCTTAACAGAACTACAAATAAATTCATGCGCCGCTTCAAGCACGTACAAGAGCGAGCTGGGTATGACTGTTCATCAAAAAATATCAGTGCATTAGAATCATACTGGAAGGAAGCAAAAGAATTAAAGTTATGAGAAAACTCAATTTAGTCATAATATTCGCGCTGATTTTTCAACTTGCGGTAAGCAGTACGGTTTTAGCGCAACAAGCGTTTATCAGAAAAGTCGTCATCACTAATGTCGATGATGATATTGTTGTTTATTTCAACTTAGAGGGCGCCTTCACCGATAGCATCGTTAAGGCGATCAGCAAGGGAATACCTACGACCTTCACATTTTTTGTTCGGCTGAATTCGATGAACAAAATATGGTTTAACACGTCCACCGCGGGTATTGAGATACATCGAACCATCAAGTATGACAGCCTTACGAAGCAATACACGATTACAGAAACAGTACGTGGTGATAAAGAAACGGTTCTTAAAAAGACTAATATTTTTTCAGAAGCGAAAAAAGTCATAAGCGAGTTTAAGAGTATCCCTGTGATAAGTTCAAAAAAGCTCAAAAAAGGGAAGAAATACGAGTTAAAAATAAAAGCTGAACTCGACAAGGTAAAGCTTCCATTCTACCTTGAATACGTTTTGATATTTGTTTCGATCTGGGATTTTGAAACAAGCTGGTACATAGAAGAATTTAAATTTTGATGCCTATGATAGAAAATGATAAAAAAGAAATAAGCGCCATCAAAGAGAAGAAAAAAAGGAAGCGGGAATTCTTTTTTATCGTTCTCATAATCGGGGTAATAATATTCCTCTCATATCTGCAAACACAGTTTTTCAGAGCATCGGGTAACTACCCATTCATCAATAATATCACATATATCGGGATCATATATGTCATTATAATCCTAATTCTGGTGTTGGCTTTTTTAGTCATAAGGAACTTTGTAAAGCTCTTTTTTGAGCGTAAAAAAAAGCGGATTTGGTCAAACCTAAGGACAAAACTAAGCCTCGCTTTTGTATTGCTCTCGTTAGTACCTACCCTGCTTTTATTTTTCGCTTCGGTCAGCATACTCAAGACGAGCCTTGAGAGCTGGTTCTCTTCACAGGTAGAAAACTCACTCAGCGAATCGTTCAAGGTAGCGACAAAATATTACGATGATTATCTCACCAGATCGACGCATATCGCTAATATTTTAAGTTCGTCTATCTCTAAAATGGAAAATTCAGCGATCCGCGAGGGTGATTTTTCGAGCTTCTTCAAACAAAAGCAGTTTGAGCATGGTCTTGACGCGATCGAGTTCTTCATAGTCGATAATGAAAATAATTATATAGATATCAAGAAGATAAAGAGCGAAGATATGCCCCCTGACGGTGACACCAAGGTCGACTCTGAAAAAGTGAAAAACGGGTTCGCCGGCAATGAAGATTCGCTGGTGGAGGAGGTCTCTACCGGGCATCTAATCAAAGGCTTCTCCCCTGTTTATCTTTCTGGAAAGGGGTCAGAAGTCAACGGGGTAATCGTCGTATCTTTCCTCCTACGCGAAGACCTTGTCGCCAAAGTCAAGAGCCTTGAGAAAGCATACAAAGAGTATATTATCGTTCGTGACATAAAGGGGCCTATAAAGACAGGGAACATCCTTATACTTCTGATCATTACTCTGTTGATCGCTTTTTTCGCTACCTGGTTCGGTATTTACCTTGCCCGCAACATAACAGACCCAATCCAGCAGTTGGCGGAAGGAACATCTAAGGTCGCTAAGGGTGAGCTTGATTTTCAGATTGAGGCGACCAGTGATGATGAGATCGCAACTCTTGTTGAATCGTTCAACAAAATGACGCATGACCTCAAAGACTCTAAGGTCCAGATAGATAACGCTAATGAAGACCTGAAGAGCAAGAACATCGAACTTGAGCAAAGACGGCGATATATGGAAACAATGCTTAAAAATATCGCTACCGGGGTAATTTCACTTGATAACCTCGGTAAAATCAGTACAATTAATAAGTCGGCTGAGGAAATACTTGGTACTCGCAGTGAAGATGTGATCAATAAAAGTATCAGTGACGGGGAGGTTCCCGAACAGTTTCTCAAATTCAGCGAACTAATCGATAAGATGACAAAAAAGGGTATCATCACGATTGAGCGTGAGTTGCATATCGAGGTCGAACAAAAGAAGATCACGCTATTGACTAATATTACAAAATTGAGCGATGAGAATGACAATTACATAGGACTGGTTATGGTACTCGATGACCTTACAGAGCTTGTGAAGGCACAAAGAGTCGCCGCCTGGAAAGAGGTGGCGAGCAGAATCGCGCACGAGATCAAGAACCCGCTCACCCCGATCCAGCTTTCCGCGCAACGGCTGAGACGTAAATATAAGAGCGTGATAAAAGAAGATACCGAAGTGTTCGACGAATGCACAAAAACGATTATCAAGCAGGTAGATGACATGAAGAACCTTGTAAACGAGTTTTCAAATTTCGCGAGAATGCCGGTCGCGAACCTGTCGCAGAACAACCTTAACGAGCTTATCGAAGAGGTGATGTCGCTGTACAAAAACTCTTTGAAAACGATAAAGCTCGAGTTCTTACCAGACAGCAACCTGCCTATGTTGAACCTTGACAAGGAACAGGTCAAGCGGGTGATAATCAACCTGCTTGAGAATTCGATAGCATCATTAACGGCTGACAATGGTAATATTATAACCATTGAGACTTATTATGATAAAGCTATCAGGCTGGCGCATATTGAAGTCGCGGATAATGGTTGCGGCATTTCTTCTGATATTGAATCAAAGCTGTTCGAACCGTATTTCTCCACAAAGAAATCCGGTACCGGGCTTGGTCTGGCGATCGTGAAGACGATCATCTCCGACCATCACGGCTATGTCCGGGTCAAAAAAAACTATCCAAAAGGGACTCGCGTGATTATTGAGCTTCCCTTGCTTGAGGTGTAAATGAAGTATAATATTTTAATAGTGGACGATGAAAAGAGCATTTTGCGCTCACTAAAAGGCGCGCTCAAGGACGAAGGCTACAACGTCATAGCCGCCCAAAGCGGTGAGGAAGCGCTCGAGCTTATCAACAACGAGCTACCTGACCTGCTTCTGCTTGATATATGGATGGAACCGGGGATGGACGGTATTGAGACGCTGAAAAAAATCCGTCATGACTTCCCGAATATGCAGGTTATAATAATGTCCGGTCACGGCACTATAGAGACGGCAGTCAAAGCTATCAAGCTCGGCGCGTTTAATTTCATCGAAAAACCGCTCAGCATAGACAAGCTTATAATTTCTATAGAACAGGTTTTGAACTTCAACAAGCTCGAAGAGGAGAACGCGCTCTTAAAGTCCAAGGTCTTGCGCCCCTATAAAATAATAGGTGAGTGCGCCGAAATTAGAAACCTCAAAGAGCAGATCAAGCTAGTCGCGCCAACAAACGGCTGGGTATTGATCACTGGGGAGAACGGTACTGGGAAAGAGTTCGTCGCCCGGATGTTACACCTACACAGCAAGCGGAAGAAGAAACCTTTCGTCGATATAAACTGTGCCGCTATTCCAGAAGACCTCATTGAGAGCGAACTTTTTGGGTACGAAAAAGGAGCGTTCACCGGGGCGTTGACAAAAAAGAAAGGTAAGTTTGATATAGCGCATGAGGGTACGATATTCTTAGATGAGATCGCTGATATGAGTCTTATGACGCAGGCGAAAATATTACGGATACTTCAGGAGCAGAAGTTTGAGCGTGTCGGCGGCACAAAGTCCATTGAGGTAGATGTGCGGGTGATCGCGGCGACTAACAAAAACTTAGAGGAGGAGATCAAAAACGGTACATTCAGAGAAGATCTTTTTTACCGGTTGAATGTTATTCCGCTCTACGTCCCTTCGCTTAGGGAGAGAATGGAAGATATTCCTCTGCTGGCAAAAGAGTTTCTGAACGAGTTTTCCCGCGAGGATATAAAAATCACCAAAGAGATATCTCCAGAAGCTTTAGATTGTCTGAAAAAATACAACTGGCCCGGGAATGTCCGTGAGTTAAGAAACATGATAGAGCGTCTCGTAATAATGACCCCAAAACGTGTCATATCGATGAATGACCTTCCGGAGTCGATAAAAGGTTCTGTTACTGATGACAGCAGAAGCGATATTTTCGACATAAAAAACTTCAAAGAAGCAAAAATGACCTTTGAAAAAGAGTTCATAACAAGAAAATTGATCGAGAACAATTATAATATCAGCAAGACCGCCGAGGAGATCGGCAGTGAAAGAACGAATGTTTACAGAAAAATAAAGAACTACGATATTGAAGTAAAGTAATCAAAAACGATGAAAATATTTAAATTATTATATACTACTCTAGTCTTTGCGATGCTCTTCCCCACGCTCTCATACTGCGCTGAGGTTCGCCTTGAAAAAATGTCTGGTGATATTGAACTGTCCGAAGTAAAACAATATAAGTTCAACAGTTATATCAGGAAAAGCCTGTTTGACGAACAGCTTAACATAACTAATGTTGTAACAAGAAAGATCACTGACTTTTATGGTGAGAAGGAGCGTATTGTTCATACCGAGCCGGTAAATGGTCGTTATGGAAACGTATACTTCTCCGGGAATAAAAAATTCTACGCTGTGATAAACTATAGCAAGCGTACGCGGATGACAAATATTGAGTTTAAAAATGAGAATTTTGAAACCATTTGGGATAACTCTTTCAAATTTCTTAGCACGAGAAGGGTCTACATATCTAATGACGGTAAGAGCCTGATACATTATGGAATTAGCCTGACTGGTGGATTTGCCTCTATTACTTTTATCGATGAGGCTGGTGAGATCGCAAAGAAAAAATCTCATTTTAAATATGTCAAGGACTCTTATGAGTATTCGCCTGTCACAAAAGTATTTATTGTGCATGGCAATACCGCGTATGACTCGAAAGGTCAGGTTCTCTGGAGGATAGGTGGCGGGTTTGACAAATTGCAAGGAGAGAGTGCGTTTTCACATGATGGTTCCAATATTGTTGCGATATTCAAGTCTGGCGCAAAGAGTGAAGGCGACATTCTTTTTCTTGACAATCACGGGAAGATATTAAGCAAAAAACATTTAGAACGTTTATACGATACTATAATTAAATTTTCCTACGATAACGAACATTGTATTATTTATACTGCTGAAACAGTCTATATGTTCAATGTTAACGACGGTGCTCTAGTATGGAGATATGACCTGCGAACATATAAGGACAAAAAAAACATTGACCTGATAGCGTTTTCGCTCGATACTACAGAAAGAGCGGATCGTATCGCGATCAGCATCATACCGAGAAGAATGGGAATATATTTGAATACTATATATCTGATTATATTCAACCATAATGGGGCTATTGTTTCTGAGCATGTCATCAATGACGCGAATAAAGTTAGTAAGCTTCCGCCACTACTCTTTTTTGCCCGGGATGGCAAGCAGCTTTCATTGAAATTTGATAAGATGATAATCAAGTATAGCTTGACTCCATAGGAAATTGTCGTCAAATATGATTTTCTACCAAAAGTGTATGAGAACGTCATTCCTGCGGAGGCAGAAATCCATTGTACTGGTTATAATTTAGTTTGCTTTTTTTCTTTATATGTAATATATTCCATTTTTAATATTGATTAAGAAATTCTACGGTAGGTTATAATAATGACACAATTAAGCTTTGCGAATAAAAATAAAATAACTGAAGAGATGAAAGCCGCCGCCGCTTATGAAGGGATAGAGCCGCAAGAACTCCTTGAAAAAATAAAAGCGGGTGTTGCGGTGATACCGAAGAACATCAACCATGACTTCTCTCCGCGCGCAGTTGGACAAAATCTCAAAACAAAGGTCAACGCGAATATTGGTACTTCACCTGATCATATATGTTTCGAAGAGGAGCTAATAAAGCTGAAGGTGGCGATCGAGGCCGGAGCTGATGCTATCATGGATTTATCCACCGGTGGCGATCTAAAAGCGATCAGGGATGAAATAATCAAAAACTCCCCTGTGATGGTCGGGACTGTTCCACTATATAAGACCGCGGCAAATATGGAGCTCGATAATCGCGATATACTCGATTTTAACAGTGAGGATATTTTCGCGGATATTGAAGATCATTGTCGCGCCGGTGTAGATTTTATCACAGTGCATTGCGGTATAACTAAGGAGACTGTAAAATCTTTTAAAGACTCTGATCGCATTGCCGGCATAGTCAGCCGTGGCGGCACTATGCTTGCCGCGTGGATATCACAGACAAACAACGAAAACCCGCTGTTTGAACACTATGACAGGCTTTTAGAGCTGGTCTACGAATACGACGTCACTTTAAGCCTCGGTGATGGTCTGCGACCTGGTTCTGTTTTTGACGCGACAGACAAGCCGCAGATCGATGAGCTGAAGATACTTGGGGAGCTTGCGAGGCGCGCGAGAAAAAGCGAAGTGCAGGTGATGATCGAGGGACCGGGGCACGTACCATTTAATCAGATTAAAGAAAATATATTATTGCAGAAAAAACTTTGCGACAATGCACCGTTTTATGTTTTAGGACCACTGACTACCGACATAGCACCGGGGTATGACCACATTACCGCGGCTATTGGTGGAGCTGCGGCCGCATCGTATGGCGCTGACTTTCTATGTTATGTCACTCCGGCAGAGCATCTCAGACTACCAACACCTCAGGACGTTTTTGATGGCGTGATCGCTACCAGGATCGCCGCTCATTCTGGTGATATCGCCAAGGGTGTAAAAGGCGCGCTCGACAAAGATATCGCGATGTCAAAATACCGACGTGCGCTCGACTGGGAAGGCATGTACAAAACGGCGTTAGAACCAAAAAAAGCAATCGATATGAGAAAGGATAGCGAGGACTACAAGAAAGATGTCTGCACGATGTGCGGCAAGTTTTGTTCTCTCTCCCTGCAGGACAAAATTTAACAGGCGTGCTACTAGACCCATAACCACTAAAATGATTTCTCTAAAAGAAATAGGTGAGTTCGGACTTATCGACGATATTAAGCAACTCTTTAACTCCAAAACGGCTTCACTCGCGCTCGGTATAGGGGACGACTGCGCGGTGATGAAGCATGGCGAGGGCATGGTCAGCCTGATAACCACGGACGTTCTGGCTGAAGGCGTTCACTTCGATCGGAACTATTTCACCCCGTTTCAACTCGGGATGAAAGCCGCCGCGGTAAACATAAGCGATATCGCCGCAATGGGCGCGTCACCGAAATATATTCTGACCTCTCTCGCAATACCAAAAAATATCGATTATATTTTTATCAAGAAATTCTACAACGGAATAAAAAAGTGCTGTTCGCGCTTCGGGATAGAACTGATCGGGGGCGACACATCGTCATCAAAGCAGGGGCTGTTTATCAGTGTGACTGTTATCGGTGAGGCGTGCGATGGCGAATATATTACCAGAAGCGGTGCGAATCCGGGCGACATGGTCTACGTGACCGGTACACTTGGAGACTCCGCCGGGGGTCTCGAGACGCTCCGGCAGAATCCAGCTATCGATGAAAACAGGAGGGAATATCTCGTGAAGAGACATATAGAAACAGCGCCGCTAGTTGATGAGGGGCTTTTTCTCGTCGCCTCGAAGGCTGTCACTTCTATGCTTGATGTCAGCGATGGTGTAGGTTCTGATATAAAACGTATATGCGATGAAAGTTGTGTTGGCGCGGAAATATTATTAAATAGATTACCGGTATCAAAACAACTCGTAAGCGCATTCCCACACTTTAACCTTAGAGGACTCAGCGTTTATGACCTCGCGTTGAGTGGAGGTGAGGACTATGAGTTGATGTTTACGGTAAAACCTGAGAAGGCGAAATCTCTCGAAGATAAATACAAAAAACGCTTTAAACAAAAAATATCTCCGGTAGGTGTTATTACCAGTGGTAAAAAGGTAGTGGCAATCAGTAAGTCAGGCGAGAAGAAACCGATAACGTCCGGCTATAATCATTTCAGGAAGCCTTGATCAGCGTTAGTATCATACCCACAATGTGATAACTAACAAAAATAGCGAGCAGAATAAGAAGTGTTCTTAACAACCACTTTGAGACCCCGGTAGCAACCTCTGTGTAGTCCTCACGCAAAAAAAGCCTCTGGAAGAAAGTCATATTCGAAAAAACAATCGGCGTTATTTCAATATTGAGACCTTCGACCTCAAGCTCCCCCTCGTCTGCTTTCTTTTCCTTTTTCTGCTCACGGAACTTATCCTTCAAAAAATCCCTTATCAGGGCTAGATCTTTTTGACTTATATTTTTGAATTTTATACCGATGGCATTTGTGGCGCCGTGGTCAGAGTTGACCTCATGTACCCGCTTGACATTAGCGATTACTTTTATCTCTGAGACGTCCAGGTCTTTTTTTTGGGGATCGATAATGTCAAGTAAACTTTTGAGTCGATAGGGAGTGATGATTTTGAGTCAATACATACCCCCCCAAGGCTTAAATCCGAGGTGTGCCCGAATGATATCAGTTTATTGCTCTTGATCTCAAGCGGCAATCTTACATAACAGCGGACATGCTCTCTGCGCTCACTAGAATCATTCATGATACTCTCTTTCTGAGTCGGGTGAATTTAGCTAATCATCTCAACCTCATCTACATTAGAAATGATACCAAGCATTTCCTCATGAATCAAGCCATTTGTCGCGAGAATATCATCATTAAATATATTTAACTCCCCATTATTAAGGTTTGTCACTGTTCCACCCGCCTCAGTGACTACTAAAGCTCCAGCGGCCATATCCCATGGCATAAGCTTAAGCTCCCAAAATCCGTCGAATCGCCCGGCGGCAAGATAACACAAATCAAGCGCTGCCGCGCCATCTCTGCGAATCGCCTGTGCCTTGATCGCCATGGTGTTAAAATATTCTAGGTTAGTTTTTTTCCCTTCTCTAATATCATACGGAAAGCCTGTGCTAAGAAGAGATTTTGTCAATTCGGTAGTATCTGATACATGTATATTGACGCCATTCAAAAAAGCGCCCTTCCCTTTTTCAGCGTAAAAGAGCTCATTAGTCACAGGGTCATAAACAACACCGAGTATCACCTCATCCTCCCTTTGGAGAGCTATTGATGTGCAGAAACACCTGTACCCGTGCGCATAGTTCGTCGTTCCGTCAAGAGGGTCGATTATCCAGCGGTACTTCCCTGTAAACGCCTCATCTGTCATCTCCTCTTCAGCCAAAAAACTGTGATCGGGGTAGTGGTCACTAATTATAGAAATTATATTTCGTTCGCAGAGTTTATCAACTTCGGTGACAATATTGATCTCTCCTTTGTAGGTGATCTCTGTCTCTTTATCAAGGTGCGCCATCTGTATTTTACCAGATTCTTTCGCGGCCATTATAGCGGTCTCAAGCATGTAATTCATAAATCTTTGTTATCCTCCTATTGTGTGCATCGATCTTTTTTTACTACTGTCCTTCTCTATCTTCTCATAACCCTCAGGTTTCGCGCAAATAGCCGCGCGGATTATTTGCGAAACTGCTTCATCATCATCATTTAAACGTAACGCCTCTTTAAGGTCGATCTCATTCTCAGAGAAAAGGCAGTTTCTCAGCTTGCCGTCAGCGGTCAGCCGCAACCGGTTGCACAACATACAAAAATGCTCACTGAGCGGACTGATAAAGCCAAGCGTCCCCTTAGCGCCGGGGATCTTATAATCAGTTGAGGGGCTACTTTTGTCGGTTTTATCCACGAGTTCAAGCTTTGAATACTCCTCTATCCTTGACTTTATCTCGCTTGATGAGACGAAAAGCTTCTTATCCCACTTACTTTTTTCACCTATCTGCATATACTCTATGAAGCGTATAGAAAAAGGATGCTCTTCAGTCATCTTAGCGAAATCGATCACCTCGTCGTCATTCACACCCCGTATAACAACAGCGTTTACCTTTATTGGGGAGAAGCCTACCTCCTGAGCTTTTTTAAGTCCGGCTAGCACCTGGCTCAAAGAACCGCTCCTAGTAATATCGTAATATTTCTCTTTTTTCAGTGAGTCGAGACTGACATTAATACGTTTTACCCCGGCGTCAAAGAGATCCCGCGCCATCTTTTCAAGCAACATACCGTTCGTAGTAAGGCTAAGGTCATTGACCCCCTCTATCTGACTAACATCCTTGATGAAATCGACGACACCTTTACGTACTAACGGCTCTCCACCGGTTATACGGATTTTATTGATACCAATACCGGTGAATATCCTGATCAAGCGCAAGAGTTCTTCATAGCGGAGGATTTCCTTATGACGCAACTGCTTGACACCCTGCTCAGGCATACAGTAAAAGCACCTCAGGTTACACCTGTCTGTAATAGAAAGCCTTAGGTAGTTTATTCTTCGCTTATAATTGTCGTGGGCGGACGTATCTTTTTGAGTGTTACTATCGACGGCACATCTGTCTTTTCTCATGAATATTACTTCCTAATAAAATTGTTACTATTAATAAATACTAAATAAATATGTAAATGTTTCATGTTTTTAATTTTTTTACTAAGATAAATTCTGCCGCTTTTGGTACACCTCATACTTGTTGTGCTTGAATCCGTATTTCTCTGGGTAAAGCATCTTCTCCGAACTTCCAAGAAACAAAAAACCATCAGTTTTTAGAGCTGAGTTAAAATTAGAAAAGAGTGACGTCTTTACATTCCTCGCAAAGTGAATAATAACATTTCTGCATAAAATCAGATCAAAATAATCTCTTTTATAATTATCACTGATAAGGTTGAAATGCTTTATAATAACTCTATCTTTTATTTTTGGTTTTACTTCGTACGTATCACCGTTAAAAGTAAAGTATTTGTTTAAAAGCTCCTTGCTGACATTTTCAACACTAGCCTCTTTATATACCCCTCTTGACGCGGCGCTCAATGCCTCAGAATCAATATCTGTCGCCAATATCTTCACATCCTTATCCACGCCCAGCTCTTCTAAAATCATCGCGATCGAATATGGCTCTTCACCCGAAGAACACGCGCAACACCATATTAGGGGCTTTGGATTCTTCTTCAATATCTCTGGGATTACTACTTCCTGACAGTATAAAAATTTTATTGGATCCCGAAAGTACTTTGTAACATTGATAGTCACATAATCTAAAAAACCACGTAACTTATTATAGTCCTTACGTATAAGCTCCCAATACTCATCCAAAGTGGAGACACCGACCTTTGCCAACAAAGACTTGAGCCTACGCTGAAGCATATTCGGGTTGTAACAGTTTAAATCCATACCGGTATATATTTTTACCCGCTTTATTAAGTCATTAATATCCATAGACAATCTAGCGACTCCCCTGAATAAAATCGTTCTTGCACTCTTCACTACAAAAGAATATCCGCTCACCTCTGTTTTGGTAAGAAACGCTAAGCTCTTCAGCTACATACGCGTTGCAGGTGACACATTTCAGCATAACACCTTCTTTTGTCTGAGCATTTTTCGTGTGAAAATTGTTAAACGTATCAAAAGTCTTAGTGATATTTTTTTTGATCCGATACACTTCAAAAAACACCCTAAGCACCCGGATAAACACGTAAATGCCAATAAACATCAATATATACTTGATATCCTACTCCTCTATTTTAATCACTTTCTCATCTGATTCGAGCTCTTCATATAAATCTAAAACACTTTTTTTGAACACTGGGTGAATAAAGCCCGGGGCGATCTCTTTTAACGGTTTAAGCACAAACTTCCTTCTGTGCAACTGCCGGTGAGGTATTATCAAGTGATTTTGAGTGATTATTTCATTACCGAAAAAAAGGATATCAATATCGATAATACGAGGTCCCCACCTCTTATCTCGTACTCTGCCCAGCACGCTTTCTATCTCTAATAAAGCGTGTAACATCTCCGGTGGCGCCATATTTGTCAGCACTTTGACCACAGCGTTTACGAACCAATCCTGCTCAAGATACCCAACTGGGTCAGTCTTGTAGAACGAGGATACTTTTTCAATTGTCGTACCCCGGAATGTGGCGATACGCTCAATTGCTTCTTTAAGGTTTCCGCCCTTATCCCCGATATTTGAGCCCAAACCAATAATAACGCTTTTCTTCAAAACAATTCTGCCCTACCAATTCCTGATTTTTCTCACTCTCTCTATCGCTTCTGATATCCTCGCCTTATCGAGTGTAAACGTCATCCTGAAGTAGCCCTCTCCCATTGACCCAAAACCGCTTCCCGGAGTAACAACAACACCCGCGCTCAAGAGATGATCGACAAAAGAAACTGAAGTATATCCAGCCGGCACCTCAGCCCACATATAAAACGTAGCTTTCGGCTTTTCGACTTTTATTCCGAGGCTCGTAAGCCCGTCGCATAAAACATCACGACGCTCCTGAAAAATAGCCCGCATCTCACCAACACACCCCTGATCACCTTTAAGCGCCTCAATACCGGCCATCTGCACAGCTTGGAATATCCCTGAATCTATGTTCGACTTTATCTTACCCAAACCAGCGACCGCGTCCTTGTTACCTACGACAAAACCAACACGCCAACCGGTCATCGAGTACGTCTTTGAGAGGGAATGAAACTCAACACCAACATCCTTCGCCCCTTCAAACTCTAAGAAGCTCTTAGCGCGATAACCGTCATAAGTCATCTCGGTGTAAGCCGCGTCATGGCACACAAGAATATCATATTTCTTAGCGACCTCTATCACTTCAACGTAGAAGTCATCATCGGCGACCGCGGCGGTCGGATTGTTCGGGTAGTTGAAGAAAAGTAACTTCGCCTTTTTCAGCACATCCTCCGGGATAGACTTGAAATCTATCAGAAACTTGTTTTCCTTTTTGAGTGGCATGAGATATGTCTCACCACCGGCGAACATAGTAGCGGTCTTGTATACCGGGTATGCCGGATCCGGAGCGAGCGTGATATCACCAGGGTTTATAAACGCCATAGGCATGTGCGCGATCCCCTCTTTTGATCCGATAAGCGAAACGACCTCGCTTTGCGGATCAAGTTCGACGTTGAACCTACTCTTATACCAGTCAGCGACAGCCTGTCTAAACTCCAAAAGCCCATTGTAATCAGGATAGTGGTGGTTATTTACATCCCCTGCCGCACTCTTTAACGCCTCGATTATGTTGTCTGGCGTGCGCAAGTCTGGATCACCGATCGCGAGACTGATTATATCGACACCCTTCTTTTTAAGCTCTGCCTTTTTTCGGTCTATCTCAGCAAAAAGATATGGTGGCAATGACTTTATCCTGTCAGCAAATTGAATCATAAACTGTACTTCCTCCATTATATTGTAATATTTTTTTTATACTATTTTATTTGTTAGCCTGCCGATTGTATCTATCTCAACAGTGATTTCATCTCCACGGTTCAGACTCCCTACCCCTTTTGGCGTACCGGTAATGATCAGATCACCTGCCTCAAGCGTCATTATCTGACTGATGAAACTCACTATATAAAACATGTCGAATATCATATCACTAGTGCAGGTACTTTGTCGGAGCTCTTGGTTAACATACGTCTTCAGCTTCGCGTTTTTCGGGTCAAGCTCTGTCTGGATGCAAGGTCCAACCGGACAAAACGTATCAAAACTCTTCGCGCGGGTAAACTGACCATCTTTAAACTGAAGATCACGCGCGGTAACATCGTTGACACAAGTATAACCAAGTATATAATCCTTCGCGTCACTGGTCAAAACATTCTTTGCCCGCTTTTTTATCACTACGCCAAGCTCGCCCTCATAGTCCACCCGGCTCGACATATCAGGGTAGATTATGTTTTTGCCATCGGCTATGATCGCGCTTTTCGGTTTAAGAAAAATAAGCGGCTCTGTCGGTAGCGGCAGATTCAGCTCTTTTGCGTGCTCCTTGTAGTTTAGTCCAACAGCGACGATTTTAGAAGGATCTACAGGAGGCAACAAATCCACCTCACCAAACAAAAAGCTTCTGCCACTCTCGCTGAACTCCGTAAAGATATCACCAGATAGTTCATGTATTTTATTATCGCGCAACACACCGTAATTCTCGACACTTGCCTTGGAATACCTAATTATCTTCATTAACTTTTCAAGCCCAAGACATCCATCATGTCATAAAAACCATTTTCCTGTGAACATATCCAGAGAGCGGCCTTTACCGCGCCCTTCGCGAAGTTGTCCCGATTCGTCGCCTTATGCGCTATTTCGATCCGCTCGCCCGTTCCGGCAAAAATAACTGTATGCTCACCGACTATGTCACCACCACGTATCGTCTGTATGCCTATCTCCTCATCGGTACGCGCGCCGATCAAACCGTTACGCTCGAACACACCTACTTTACTCAAGTCTCTGTTGATCGAATCAGCGATCACTTCCGCCAGCTTTATCGCCGTACCTGATGGGGCGTCCTTTTTATTGCGGTGGTGCGCCTCGATTATCTCAATATCGTAATCATCCTTTAAGAGAGGTGATATCTCACTAAGCACCTTAAACAGCAGGTTTACGCCTACGCTCATATTCGGCGCCAAAACAATTCGGGAGTTTTTTGCCACCGATATTGCCTCATCAAGCTGCTCAGCGGAAAATCCGGTACTGCCGATCACTATCGCTTTGCCTTTATCCGCCGCGACGCGCATGTTGTTCATAGAGACCGCCGCGCTGGTGAAGTCAATGATCACATCGCATGAATCTATGCAGTCGTTTATGTCATCGCTGACAGGCACGTCGATCTGGCCGAAGCCGTTAAGCACACCGATATCCTCACCCTTTTTCGGATGCCCTTTCATCTCGACACCAGCTGCAAGCTCTATGCCGTCACTGTTTCGCACCATATTTATTATGCGTGTCCCCATCCTACCGAGACAGCCTGTAACTAATACTCTAACCATTTATATCTCCAAAATTATAGCCCCAGAGACTTTAGACAGGTCTAAAGTTCAGGACGACAGAATTTAACTTCATTTCACAAATGCAGAATTTAATTCGCCCCTACTGGATCAATCCGTAATCTCTCAAAACGACTTTCAGTTTTTCTTCATTAGTATCAGCCATAGCGGAAAGCGGAAGCCTGAACTCCTTCTCTACCTTGCCCATCAAAGCGAGCGCGGTCTTCACCGGTATCGGGTTTGTCTCAATAAACATAGCGTTATGAAGGTTAAAAAGTTCGTTGCTTTTCTCTTTAGCCGAATAAATATCTCCTTGCGAAAAAGCGCGATATACATCAGCTACTTTACCCGGCAATATATTCGCGGTCACAGAAATAACACCCTTCGCGCCGATACAAAGAAGCGGATAAAAGAGAGCGTCATCCCCAGAGAGAATGTCGATATCATCCCCGCATAGGTTTTTAATCTTCATGATCTGGCTGACATCTCCGCACGCTTCTTTAATAGCGACAATGTTGCTTATTTTTGAGAGCCGCGCTACGGTTTCTGGTAATATGTTTACGCTCGTTCTCCCAGGCACATTATAGAGTACTATCGGTATGTTAACAGACTCAGCAACAGCTTTATAGTGCAGGTAAAGACCTTCTTGCGTAGGCTTGTTATAGTAAGGCGCGAGCATGAGAGCGCCGTCAGCGCCAGCTTCGAACGCGTGTTTTGTAATCTCAATCGCCTCATTGGTGCAGTTTGACCCTGTCCCGGCGATCACCGGCACTCGCTTATTCACAGCGTCAATACATATCTCTATAACTCTCTGATGTTCATTGTGAGTAAGGGTAGCGGACTCGCCTGTCGTACCACACGGAACTATCGCGCTCGTACCGTTTTCTATCTGAAACTCGACAAGAGCCCTCAACGACTCCTCATCTATCTCCCCATCTTTGAATGGTGTAACAATCGCCACCATTGTTCCATGAAACATCTGTCGCCTCCTTTATAGCGGAAAATATTAGATACTTATATCAGAGAAAAGATATTAAATCAATAATAAATCGCAATTAGCCTTTTCCTATCGCTGTTATAAATCATGGGCTGTTACCCGTACATTAGCAATAGCAAAACCACCAAACGCTGAAGTATCGCCCTTGTTTTTATCAAAAGGGGCATGTTGCCCAATACAATCTAGGGGGAATTCCCCCTAAACTCCCGTTGGTCGTACCCCCTTTTTACAGGTACTTACATCGATGGATTTTTCGAAAACAGGGAGGATTTGTCTATTTGGCAACACTCCCAAAAGTTACTAGAGAACCAAAATTGCCACCATCAATAATCGCTTTATAAGCGCTATTTACGGATTTCATGACAATCGCCTTACCGTTAAATATTTCTATATATCTCTAGCGTCTTTTCACCGAAGAGTTTTATGTCAAACCGCTCAATCGCGCTGTTGCGCGCGCCTTTTGAGAGCCGCGACCAGTTGTCACTATCGAGCAGTTCTATTACCCGCTCAGCAAGCGCTTTATAGTCACCCGTCGGTACAACCGCACCATCTAGACCGTCAGTCACGACCTCAGGGATCACTCCTGTCGCGAACGCGGCGACAGGCACGCCCGAACTCATCCACTCGATCGCCACGCGGCAGTTCGCCTCTGACGCTGTGGATGTTATGACACCGACATCTACGCTGGCGACGACCTCATCGATATCGCGACGCATCCCGAGCATGAATATCACGTCATCCTCTAGCTTCAACTCAGCTACCAGCTCCTTTAGCCCGGCGCCCTCGTTGTCAATCTCCTTACCGATTATCAAAAACTTTACGTTTTTGTAATTCTTCTTTACGATCCGCGCGGCTTTGATAAAGTGGTCATGCCCTTTGACATCTCCGAGCCGACCGAGTATAGCGACAAGTTTTGTGTCCTCACTGATACCAAGTTCTTTATGTAGCTTGTTAGATTTTTTCTCCGGTGTAAAATAGCCGGTATCTACCGTGGTGTAAACCGTCTGGACTTTCCTAGGGTCAGCCTGAAGCCGGTCAATGATGCTCTGTTTTATTATATCTCCAGAAGTTATGATGAAGTCGGTGTGGTTATTATACAGCAGTCTGTTGGTGAAGCCCTTCTTCACCGGTCGCATATCTCCGCGCGTACGGACTACCCTCGCGTTGGCGGCGTGACAAGCGAACGCCCCGATGATAAAGCCTTCTGAACGGTGGAAGTTAACTATATCGAATTTGTTTGCGCGGAGAAACTTTTTAATCCAAAGATAGTTTTTGAGAACGCTCACCGGATTCTGGCTGTTCGGGTTTATATCAGACACAGTCATAAGCCCAGCAGCCTCGGCCTTCTGTATCACCGGCGAGTCCGGTAGCCCCATTAAGGTGACATCTACCCCGAGCGCGCCCAGGCTCTTCGTGAGTTTAAGACAATAGTCCGCCTCGGCGTTGTACCAGCGAACATTGATGACTTGTAGAACTTTCACCGTACCATCCCGTATATTTTTGCCTTGATACCGCTTGAATATGTGTTGACCCTGCTATTGAACCATTTCATGCCTTTCGCTTTTATCTCTAACCTCTTTATGTTGAATGGATCTGAGCCGGGGATGTTCGCGCCTCTATCGAGCGAAAAGATACCTTTAAATCCGCATTTTTTCGCGATCTTTATCGCACTGTCGGAGTATTCCCCCCATGGCCAGCAGAGGAAGTCAATTTTATTGCCGATAATTTTTTTAATGACCTCTTTTGAGGTCATTAAATCGTCCGTGACTCTCTGTTCGTATTTTTGAACGGTTTCATACTGATCAGTCAAGCCATACTCTTCTTTGAACTCCTCGACCTTGGAGTAGAGTATTTCTTTATAATCACGGTTGACAAAAAAATCACGCCCGCCATTCTCTGCAACATAAGAGTGCAAGAAATCACGTAGTTTTTTATCATCAAGATATCTAACGCCACAGACAGCGGGCTTCATCTCATAAACCGGGATACCAAAAACTTGCTTACCAGCAGTCTCGCATAGTACTGCCCAGTGCGAATCCGGGTTGAAAAAATCGACGATCTTCCCGGATGAAAAATATCGCGCGTGAGAATGCGTGTGCGAACCAAACTCCATCACACTGTCATCAGCCATTTTTTTCATCTCCCCGGACGTCAAAAAATCACGCGTAGCGCCATGAACAACCGTGTTGGCGTTTGCTTTGGTAGACCAGTTAGTCTCAAATAGCTCGCCTGCGTCACATGTTCTATTTTTCAGATCATCAGAGGTGTATCTAATGTCATCGCTCATCGTGATTCGTGAAGTGATCGGGAACAGCGCCGCGGTATAGCTGAACTGCTTCAATATCGGGTAGGCGTGGATATAATTATCGGCGAACCCATCATCAAAAGTTATCAGTATTTTCTTCCCAGATGGATTTGACTTTTTAGTAATGTGGGAGTAAAATTGATCTAAGGTAACAGTCTTAAAACCGTTGTTGTAGAGGGAGTTCATCTGCCCAAGAAATATTTTAGGGGTGATCTTGCTATTTTCGCATACCTGATGATACGCTATCACCGGGATGGAATGTTTGAAGATATCCATTAGATTTTTCTTACCTGCTTATACACCTCGATCGTTTTTTTTGTGTTGTTCTCTATGGTGTATTTTTTGATCAGCTCCAGACCGTTTTTTATGATACGTTTCCGCAGATCATCGTCGTCAAGTAGCAACTTTATCTTGCTCGCTATCTCTTTGTCATCTGACGGATTTTCAATAAAAATCCCATTTTCACCATCTTTTAATATCTCAGTAGCGCCGTTTATCCTGCTTGTAATGATCGGCAAACCACAAGCGATAGCCTCCAGGCATGTATTGGCGAATGGGTCATAAAAAGTCGGGTAGACAAAAATATCCCCGGCATTATAGTATTCATCTATCTTTTCCGCGATACCGGTAAATATTATCTTGTCATCTACTTTTAGAGACTTTGCCAGGTTCTGATAGTGCTTGTAGTTCCCCCCACCAATGACCATAAGTTTTATGTTGCGATCTTTTAAATAAGCAATAGCCCTAATGAGAAACTCAAGCCCTTTAAGCTCAAAGCTCGTAGCCGCGAATACCAGCAGGATTTCATCATCTGTCAGATTATACTGCTTCCGCTTTTTCGCGCGGTTTTCCGCTAATTTATCCAAGTTGAATTTTTTTAGGTCAACGCCGTTATGTATAACTACAATATCTTCTTCTGGTACATTATAGTGCTGGATTATCTGCCGTTTTACTTTTTCAGAGACAGATATTATCTTCTTGTAATTCCCTTTCTTAAAAGTCCTTTTCTCGATCATCAAAGTTATCCACTGGCTGATGGAAAACAATCTCCTTACGTACTTCAGCTTTCTCAAAAACTTATTTCTGACCGCGAAGAGTGATTCTTTTTGCCACGCTTTATGACATCCGCCACCGGTTCTGAAGATATCCTGCTTCACAGTTTTACCAAAGCCCTGAATAATGTTGAAAGACTCCTTACGTAAAATCATCTGCGCCATAAACGCGAAACTGACAAGTTTAAGTAGCTTGAAGCCCTTCAGGATAGGGATGCGCCTGAACGTGATCCGCTCATCAAACGGCCTGCCCCATTTATTCGCGAAAATAGTGACCTCATGCCCTTCGTTCAACAAACCTTTCGCGAGGTTTGTAATGTATCGCTCAGTACCACCATAGAAGTAGTATTTTTTGTGCAAAAGCGCGACTTTCATCTTTTGCCGCTTCACTTCTAGCGGAATCACTTTCGCTTTTGTTTTTATTTTTCTGGTGAGATAGTGCTTCATATCCGCATTGACATCAACAAACGATTTCAATACATCCATGACTTCTTGAGCGCTCAACTCCTTCATGCAGCGGACATCATCTTTGCAGATGTTTTTATTGCACGGCTGACAATCAAGGTGCTTATATACGACCTGGTGTATCGGGTCTGGATGCGTCCAGCCCTCAGAAGTAGAGCCGAGTATCACCAGTGTAGGCACGTTCTGACTAACAGCGATATGGCGAGGGGCAGAATCGTTACCGATCAAAATATTTGATTTTTTTATCAATGCGGTCAACTGTTTCAAGTCAGTTTTACACGCGATAAAACAGTTGTATTTGCACATCTCTTTGATTTTGTAAACCCGTTTATACTCCCCGGGCCCCCATATTAAAACGACTTTAGCGTTGTACTTCTCGCAGAGCATATCTATAAGATTCGCGTAGCCTTGAGCTGTCCATTTACGGGTTGGTCTTCTGTGAGTAGGGTCGATGCAGACAATAAAATCATCGTCTCGCACACCTACAGAGGTCAGAAAATCATTGATGAATTTCTCGGCTTTTACTGGTACGTATATCTCGGGGTAGTTATCTTTACTCTCAATACCGAGCTCTTTTAACATGCTGAACTTGTAATCAACTGCGTAACCTTCATTTGGAGAGGCTGTTATCTTATAGAACCTTCCCCTCGATGGGTGGTTGTAAGAAACCGTAGTCTGCGCGCCTGACAAAAGCGTTATAAGCGTACTTCTTGGGTTTTGGAAGAAATCAAGCACCAAGTCAAATTTTTTGCTCCTTACCATTAAATAAAACTTCATCTCAGCAAAGAGGTGAGGAAGCTTTTTTTTGTCAAGCAGGATTATCTCATCAATATGCGGATTCCCCTCAAGAATGGGGTAGCAAAAGCTTTCTGTCAAAAAAGAGACGCGAGCGTCAGGGAAATGCTCCTTTAAGACCTTTACCACCGGAGTAGTAAGGATGACATCGCCTATCTGCTTATGTTGAATTACAAGTATACTTTTTGGATTAATATTCATTTTTTATTTGATTTTTGATATAAGGGTATAAATCTATAGTTTTTTAAACACCGAAATAACTTTGTCTTCTTCAAACGGTTTTACGATATAATGATTAGCGCCAGCGTTTTTACACTCGACTACCTTATCCAATGCATTCATGGAAGTAACCATTACCACCTTTAAATCCGCGTTAAATGACTTTAGTAACCTCAAGGCCTGAATACCATCCATGCGAGGCATTATTACATCCATCGCGACTATATCCGGGTTCAGCGCTTTACACTTGCTGATAGCCTCTAAGCCATCTTGTGCCATGCCGACGACTTCAAAACCAGCTCTATCTAAAATCGCTTGAAGCGAATTCCTGATAAAACTTGAATCATCGACAATTAAAACTTTTTTTGACATTTATTGCCTCTTACCTTATATGCTTCTCTTATCTTTAAGGAAAATATTTATATATATTACACCAAGTTTCGTATTTATAGGTACAACAATCGACTCAGACATATCTAGCGTCGAAAAACTGGACTGCGTGCCTGCTACAACAGCTGGTGGGGTAAGTGACTCTTTTAAACCGAGCTCATACAGCTTTCCAGCAGCATTGCCGACTATCATGTTAGTCAGTTCGCTTAATGTTTCTTTATCCTCTTGTGACAAAAGCGAATGAGTACTTTTATTAAGCATGTTATTAGATACGTTCCTTGCTGTTTCATTTGAAAAAACAACAATAACAACCCCACTCAAATCCCCTTTCACCCCAATTGCAACTGAGTAGGTGGCTTCCATGCTAGGGCTAAAGCCCTTAGTAATCTTACCGACAATCGCGTCTACCTTGAGTGCCTTTTCAATTACAATTACTGCGGGGTCAACAAATGCGTTAATATATTCTGCTCTCAACTTTCCAAGCCTCCAGATAATAATAATATAGTTAACAAATAATACGCTAAAAATCAATATTTATTTTATCGATTATTAATTACTTATTCATTGATTAGGTGATAATAGGAGGAAATAATATTTTTATTTTGCCAAAATAATGATATAATCATTTAAAATATTTTATTTTTTTTCTGGAGGAACTAAACTAATGGCAAAAATACTTGTTCTATATTACTCACGCACAGGTCATACAAAAACAATGGCCACAACTATATTCGATGAACTGAAAACGTGTAACGCAGAAGCTGACCTGATAAACCTAAAGGATCTTTACTATAATACTCTGCCTGAATATGATGCGTTTATTATCGGTTCACCGAACTATTTCGGTTCTATGACCGGGGAGATGAAGAGTTTTTTTGACAAGAGTGTTATGCACTATAAAAAACTTAACGGTAAATTAGCCACGGCATTCACTTCTGAAGGGATCATTGGTGGGGGTGGCGACACGGTACTGCTCGACATATTAAAAGCGTGTATGGTACATCTCATCTTCCAGCAAAAAGAAGCTTTAATTCTGCTGTAAGTATATAATATTATACATTAACCGGCGTTTTTGTCGCGTTTTTAACGCCAATATGTAGGCATGTAAATAAAAAATAGTTATTGACATGTTACTTTATTATTGTATAATGTCAGCATGTATGTAGCCACTATACCAAACCGGAAATCACCTCCTGCTATTTTGATTCGCGAGTCTGTCAGAGAAGGGAAAAAGGTCAGG
>JAJRXV010000245.1 GCA_024276115.1 Deltaproteobacteria bacterium | reverse complement strand
TGGAGATAAAAAAATGGGCGACCAGTCAGCCGCCCATATAAACTTACTAATTATTACTCTACAATATTCCCCTCAGCATCGGTCTTGATTAGGAGCATGTCCTTTTTCCCCGAGCCGATTGATTCTGTTGTGCCGACGATGACAAAGCCGCCATCCTGATCGACTATGAAGGCGTTCCCCTCGTCATTTTTTTTGTCACCGTGCATCTTGCTCCAGAGCTCTTTACCCTGCGCGTCTACTTTCATTATTAGCACGTCTTTAAAGCCCGCGCCCTTAGCGGCGCTTGACCTGCCGACGATGACAAAGCTACCGTCATCGAGCTGCTTGACAGCGTTCCCGACGTCATCGCGCATACTGCCGTATAGGTTGCTCCACTCCTCTTTGCCATCGGCATTGGTCTTGAGCAGGTAGACAGCGTCCATCCCCTTCGCGCGGTTAGCCCAGCCGGTGATGATGAAGCCGCCATCACGCGTTTGCTGAATATCCATTCCGCCCTCGGTATCCTTCGTGCCGAATGTTTTTGCCCACTCCTCTTTCCCCGCGGCGTCGGTCTTGAGCAGGTAGACGTCGTAGTTGCCTTCTCCCATAGAGGAGGTCGCGCCAAGCAATACGTATCCGCCATCAGATGTTTGTACCACCTTTCGCGCGCTGTCGTACATGTGACCACCGTACATTTTTGTCCAGAGTTCTTTCCCGTCGGCATCAGTTTTTAAGAGTATAGCATCTACCATTCCGGCGCCACCGGTTGAACTCTCCCCCGCGAGTATATATCCGCCATCAGCCGTTTGGATAGCCGCGTTGCAGTATTCGACATCATCACCGCCGAACGCTTTTGACCACTGCTCATTTCCGGCGGAATCAAGCTTTATCAGGTAAAGATCGTTCTTGCCGCTACCGAATGATGACGTGTCACCACCGATAATAAACCCGCCATCACGCGTCAACTGAATAGAATACGCGTTTTCGTCTTCCTTGCCGCCAAAAAACTTTCTCCACTTCTCCTTGAGATCAGCGCCGAGTTTTACAAGAAATACGTCAGCGTTCCCGTTCCCAAACGACTTTGTCCAACCGACCAACATGTAATCACCGTAGGTAGTCTGCCTTATGTCATAACCGACATCATCTAACTCGCCGCCAAAAGTCTTCATCGGTCCGGTCTGCTCCGCGTACTTTACCGGCGCGTTTTTTTTCTCCTTTGCGGTCTCAGTGACAACTGTGTCAGGTTCTTTGACGATCGGCTTTTTTGCGACCTTCGATTTAAAGAGCATGAGAGGCAACACGCCCCCAATGATCAATACAAGTAATGTTGTGATTATTGCCTTTTTACTTTTTGCTGCCATAGTTCCTCCGTAAAAATAAATAAATTTGTCTATTTAGGGGCATGTTGCCCAATACAATTTAGGGGCTCCGCCCCTACGCTTCCGAGCATCTAGCTGCTGGTCGCTACCCCGTAATATCAACAACTTACAAAAATACTTTTTTTTGAAAAACATGTAAATTGTTCTATTTGGCAACAGTCCCTTTAGCAATAGTTTTTTTAGTAAGTTAACATTATCGATTAAGACTGTCAAGGCTGGTATTTTTCTCAAATTACCCCATTTCCCCCTCAACAAACTATACATACCTTGCGATAACAGCTATATAGCCGTTTTCGCAAGTGGAATCGGTATTTTTTTCTCATTTTTAGGGTAACATGCCCACTATTGCAGTGTAAAGCTATAAGTCTCGCAAAATCGCGAAGTAATTTTGTTTGTATGCAATGCGCTAAAGAGGGATCATAGCCATAGCTATGTGACTGATAGAGCAACGCCGCATACAGACAAAAGAACAAGCAGGATGCGAAGGTTATAGTTTTACACTGTACTTAGGGTTCTTTCTTGAAATTCAGAAACGCGAGGGGCGAACAGAGTATCCGCCCCGGATATATGGACCTACGCTAAACATATTCCCCTAACATGCTTATCCCGTAAAAAATCCTTATACACCTTACCGGCGAAGCTAAAGAAATCAACCAGATACTCCTGATTGAAAACCTCGGGCGCAAGCGTCCGCCTCGCCTCCTCTAGCTCCTCACGCTTTACGTGCGGATTATTTTCGGTCGGGAATGTATACGACTCCCAATCTCTATGTTTACCCCGCTGACTCATCTGGTGGAGCCGGTACACCCAGTTCGTCCCCTCGGGCGTGGTGATAAAAAGCGCGCGCCCCTGACGGTCGGTGAGGGTCGGGCGCAGGTACTGCTCCCAGACGCGCCGCTTCTCCTTCGCGCACTCGTCGAATATGAGTAGATCGACCGCCTCCCCGAGTAGCGACACCGGGTTGTCCGATGTCTTCCCCGCAACCTCAGAACCCCATGCCAGCTTGATTATCCGCTCTGACTCAGACTTTTTCACTATCGCCTCGGGGGGGATGTTGCCATCGATCACGAGCGATTTGTATATTTCGCGGAACACTTTGTCTGTCAGGTTATATGTCGGCGCGACCACCCAGACCCGCTTCCCCGGGCTCATCAAAACCACCTCAGCCTCCCGCGCCGCGAGTAGCGACTTACCAAAACGCCGCCCGCAGACGCAGACAATAAACCGCTTGTTTGACCTGTGAATCTTCAGTTGCGCCGGGTGCGGCCTGTAACCGGTACGGGAGAACCACTGATCCTTAAAACCGCCGCGCGCGTTGCTCTTCTTCTTCGGGTTTTTCGCGCGCCACTCCTCAAACGGCGACGCGATATTTTTCATGATCTCCTTCTCAGACGCTTTTTTGTTCTTCATACTTGCCTGCGCCGCCTGCAAACGCACCTTCTCGTCGCTGCTGTCGAGGAGCGCGTCAAACAGACCCTCACCAGCCTCATCGGGGAACGCTTTTGCCGCCCGCAATCTCATTTTTTCGTCATCGCTCTCTAGCAGCGCCTTGATGACCTTCGCCCTCTTCTTCTCCAGATCAATATTTTCCGCTGATTTTTTCTTCATGCCTGAACCGTACCTCTCTTATTTTATTTTGTTATGGGGCGGGCGGGTAAGGTGTGAATTTGAACGCTGATTCCGCGGAGGTGTGGTTTGCTTTGGGTATAACTGATAGATTGTACAGATCGTGCGCGGAAAATCAATTACAGCGACACCCCTCTTTTACACCGATAAAAACATTTGCTATTTCCGCGAAGATGGTTATATTATGGGAGTGTTGCCAAATAGCAAAATCATCGATTTTATGTAAAATCGTCTTTTGTAAGTTATGGATATTACGGGGTAGCGACCAACGGAAGCGTAGGGGCAGAGCCCCTAAATTGCATTGGGCAACATGCCCATTAAGTATAGACAGAAAGGAATGATGCGTGAATGAAACGGTTAACAATATTCGGTCTCTTTTTACTCTTCTTAATAATATCAGCTTGTCAGGAGGCTCCTCAGCGGGCGACTGAAGAAACAAAAAAAGCTGAAACGATCAAGGTGTTCGATGTAGAGAAGGACGCGTATATCGAGGTGACGAAGGTGGTCAAAACGAAAGCGCGGTGGAAAAAGCTCTTGAGCGCGGCAGAGTACAAAATCACACGGAAACGCGGGACGGAGCGGCCATACAGCGGGGCTTATCACAACTACAAAAAGCCCGGAACATACCGATGCGTCGCGTGCGGGCAGGATCTCTTCTCCTCTGAAACGAAGTTCGACTCCGGCACGGGGTGGCCGAGTTTCTATGAGCCGATAGCGCCAGAAAACGTCGGTACCGAGATAGACAAGAGCCTCTTCATGACACGTGTGGAGGTGCATTGCAGCCGGTGCGGCGCGCACTTGGGGCATATTTTTGATGACGGCCCGAAGCCTACCGGGAAGAGGTACTGCATCAACTCAGTCGCGCTGAAGCATGTGGGGAAGTGAAAAAGAAACAACCGTAGTTTGCGCTTCCTTCCGGAGCCGCAACTTGCGCTTTTACTCCACGCCCAACAGCGCCAGAAGAATACTCTTCTGAATATGTAACCGGTTCTCCGCCTGGTCGAACACGACAGAGTGCGCGCTCTCGAATATATCCTCGCTAACCTCTTCGCCGCGGTGTACCGGGAGGCAGTGCAAAAAGATGTAATCATCCGCGCAGAGTCCGACGAGCGCGTCATCCACCTGAAAACCGCTGAAATGCTTAATCTTCTCGTTGCGATCACCCTCTTGCCCCATGCTCACCCAGACGTCTGTGTTTATTACGTCAGCGTCTTGCGCCGCTTCTTTCGGGTCATTGGTGACGATGATACTGCCCGCGCCGCCACGCCTCGCCGAGTTGAGGAGAGCCTGATTCGGCATACATTTTTTTGGTGTGGCGATGCGTAGCTCGAAGCCGAAGGTAGCGGCGGCGTTGATCCATGAGTGCGCCATGTTGCTTGCGCCATCCCCGATAAAAGCGTATTTTAGATTCAAAAAATCGTCCTTCTTCTCCTGAACGGTCATGAGATCGCAGAGCACCTGACAGGGATGATACATATCCGTAAGACCGTTTATCACCGGGATAGTCGCGAACTTCGCGAAATCCTCGACATCGCTCTGCTCGAAGGTGCGTATCATGACGCAATCGACGTAGCGGCTCAGAACCCGCGCGGTATCGCATATCGGTTCCCCGCGCCCCATCTGAGTTTTTTCGGTCGAGAGGAAGAGAGCGTGCGCCCCGAGCTGGGTCATGCCAACCTCAAACGATACGCGTGTGCGTGTGGATGACTTCGCGAATATCATCGCGAGACTCTTCCCTTTTAGCGGCTGGTAGATGACACCGTTTTTGAGCATCGCCTTCAGCTCACGCGCGCGCGTTATCAGCGAAAGCGCTTCATCCTTCGTCAAATCAGAAATCGTAATCAGATCTTTTTTCATTTTTTCCTCAAGCTTATATAGTTTACAGCAGGGCGTCAGCAGCGTCCCGCGAATATTTTGTCCAGCACTTTTATCAGAGCGTCTATCTCCTGCGTGGTTATCACAAACGGCGGCAAAAATCGCAACACCTTATCCTTTGTGCAGTTGATGATAAACCCTGCTTCGTAGCACTCTTTTACGACATTCGCGCCGGGGAAGCTTATCTCACACGCGATTAGTAGCCCCTTACCGCGCACGTCGGTCACAAAACTATACTTCTTTTTCAGACCGTTTAACTTCTCGCGAAAGTACTCCCCGAGCTTCGTGCATTTGCTTAGATAATGCTCATTTAGTATCGTCTTCAGCGTGGCGACCGCGGCCGCGCAACAGAGAGGGTTCCCCCCAAAAGTTGACGCGTGCGTACCCGGTACGAATGACTTCGCTACATACTCCTTCGCCAGCACCGCCCCTAGCGGCAGACCGTTCGCGAGCCCCCTCGCCAGAGTTATTATGTCC
>JAJRXV010000244.1 GCA_024276115.1 Deltaproteobacteria bacterium | reverse complement strand
TGGCGAGGCTCGTTTCGCGTTGTTTTTGCCGGATTTTTGTAAAAATGTTGCCGCACCGGAACCGCACCGGTCAAAATCCGGCGCAAAAAAAGTTATATGAAAATTATGGATTGGCGCGGGCGGGATACGACACAGTCTGCTAATGAGTCCGTAGATTAAGCGGAGCGAATACCTACCGGGCTTTTAAGGGCCGTGCAGGGGCCTTTATAAAGCAATCAGGCTGAGCTTAAAGGGAGGTAAAAACAATGCATCGTTTTTTAGTAGTCATTGAGCAGGCGGAAAGCAATTATTCAGCATATTCACCAGACTTACCGGGGTGCGTCGCGACTGGCGAAACCAAAGAAGAAGTTGAGAAGAACATGCACGTAGAAGGGCTACAAGAGGATAACATCCCGGTTCCTGAATCAAAATCTTTCGCGGAGTATATCGCTGTCTAATTATACCGCTTTGGTTTGCAATCTCTTATTCTTATGGTAAGCTATTAGATAGTTTAACCATTCTCAGGAGGTAGTCATGCTCAAGATATTAGTCGCGGACGACAGCGATACAATTCGGACTATGGTATCGTTTAAGCTGAAAAGCTGTGGTTATGAGGTTGTCACGGTAGAAGACGGTCTTGAGGTAATCAACAATGTCGAGAGCATAAATCCCGACCTGATTATGCTCGACGTTTCAATGCCAAATATGAATGGTTTTGAGGTCGCCAGCCGACTGAGGGCATCACCGACCACGCAGAACATCCCGATCATTTTCCTTACCGCTATGGCTGATACCGAAGACGTCCTGAAGGGGCTTGGTTTCGGTGCTATCGACTATATCACCAAGCCGTTCAAACCAGAGATACTTGTTGCGAAAGTCTGCAACCACCTTAATATGATAAAGAGCAGAAAAGAGATCACGCAAACTAACGAGCAGCTCAAACAAGAAAACAAGGGGCTTGAGGAGAAGGCTGTCACTGATGGCCTTACCGGACTGTATAACCACAATTTTATCATAGAGCGCCTGTCTCAGGAGATAGCGAGGTGCAACAGATATAAAGCAAACTGTCTCTCGATATTTATGTTTGACCTCGATCATTTCAAGGCAATAAACGACAATTATGGACACCTGGTAGGTGACGAGGTGCTGGTTAGGGTTTCGGCGGAGATAAAGCGCCTCCTGCGCGAGGTTGATATTCTCGGGCGGTATGGCGGTGAGGAGTTTCTTGTTCTCCTACCAGATACAAGCCTTGAAAATGCCTGCGTCGCCGCTGAAAAGATCCGCGAAAGAGTTGCGACGCTCAACTGGTCGGCAGAAACGTTGAAAGTAGCTTTAAGCGGCGGTGTGTGCGCTTTCAATGGTGAGGACGCCATAGAACTAATCAAGAAAACCGATATTCTGCTTTACCTCGCGAAGAGGAACGGTCGTAATAGGATAGAGTGCTGAGGGTGTTATGGTATCAAAAAATCAGGCTGAGGCCGATCGCTTTAAGAAGGTTATCCAGAATGATTTGCTTGGAGATACTACCGGTGTTTTTAGGGCTTCAATTTCAATTATTTTAATCCTTTTAAGTTTAATTATTTTATTTGAGATATTAATCAACTTAGATTTAAAATATTCATACTAATACAACATATGAAAATATGATAAATGATGGTGTTATTAAACGGGGATGGTTGCCGGAGTACTTTAGAAGGAAAAAAAACAACAGACAGACTGATATTACTATCCACCATTTACAAACTGATTTTCTCTGGAGAGTTACCCCAATTTTTTTTTACAGCAGCAGAGCCATCTGTAAGTTTTGTTTTTTTTCAGTGTTTTTTATATTGATACCCTTCCCGAAGAGCGCTAAAACCGCCTTTAAGCCGTCGGCTATGGTGTAGTATTGGAAATCAGGGATGCCGAAGATCCGTTTCGCCGCTTTGAGCGCGTGCGTCGCGAGGATCGTAAGTTTCGATTTCAGCCCTAATTCGCAGGCGGTAAAATACGCCGCCGCGAGCACCAACGCCGCGATATTCTT